>JAGRAB010000150.1 GCA_020435085.1 Bdellovibrionales bacterium
ATGCAAAGATAACACCAAAAATATTAATCATCCCGTTTTGAGCATAACGAGTACAAATATGAACCACGTTTTTAGAGTCTTCAATAGAAGCTTTTGCATCACTGTCGAGTCGAATATTTTCTTTAATATACTCAACTGCACGATAGGCTCCAGTTGTCACTGCTTGAATGGATGCACCTGTAAACCAGTAAATAACAGCACCCCCAGTGATCAAGCCCAACAAAACCCGTGGATCAAGCATATCAAGCTTAATATGCATGAGCAAAATGATCGAAAAAATCATTGTTGTTGAACCGATGACTGCCGTACCAATAAGCACAGGCTTTGCCGTTGCTTTAAATGTATTTCCAGCAGAATCATTTTCCTCAAGATACGCCTTACCTTTATGAAAATCAGGTTTAAAACCAAACTCACGCTCAATATCTGCAGGAGCATTTTGATCTTGTTCAATTTGTGACAACTCAAATACCGATTGAGCGTTATCAGTCACTGGGCCATAACTATCCACAGCGATTGTTACAGGCCCCATCCCCAAGAAACCAAAAGCCACAAGACCAAAGGCAAAAATTGCAGGGAACGCCATATAAGCATCTAATCCCAAATTACTCGTAAGATACGCAATGAGCATTAAACCAATCATACACATTCCCTTCCAGAAGGCAGAAAAGTTTCCTGCAACAAGTCCAGAAAGAATAGTCAATGACGAACCACCTTGACGAGACGCTGCTACAATTTCTGCCACGTGCATAGATTTAGCAGAGGTGAAAATTTTCGTAAGTTCAGGAATAATAGCTGCCGCAATGGTTCCACAGCTAATAATGGTTGAAAGCTTCCACCATAAATCACCCATATCACCAAGGAGAATATAGCTGACTGTGTAAGTGACACCAATAGAAAGTAATGAGGTTAGCCAGACAAGAGATGTCAGAGGGGCTTCAAAGTCAAAGTGATCGGCTTTTCCGTAAAGTGCTTTAGAAACTGTGCCATTCAACCAATAAGACAACACTGAAGTGACTACCATTAGAGCTCGCATCACAAAGATCCAAACAATCAGCTGTGCTTGCAAATTGGCTCCCCCTGCATTTGCTGTTAAAGCTCCTGTCGTGTGGTCATAATTCATACCAACAGCTAAAATAATAAAGCTAATAAGAGCCACTCCCGTGACACCATAAGTTTCAAAACCATCTGCTGTCGGACCTACGGAGTCACCAGCATTATCTCCTGTGCAATCAGCGATAACCCCTGGGTTTCTGGCGTCATCTTCTTTAATGTTAAAAACAATTTTCATTAAGTCTGAACCAATATCTGCAATCTTTGTGAAAATACCTCCACAAATACGAAGAGCAGACGCTCCTAGTGATTCTCCAATGGCAAAACCAACAAAGCAGGCTCCAGCACTTGTCGGATCAACAAACAAGAGAATTGTAATCATCATGAAAAGCTCAACACAGATGAGCAGTACACCAATTGACATTCCCGCCTGTAGAGGAATAGACATCACGCCATAAGGTTTTCCCTCAAGAGATGCAAATGCTGTTCGACTATTTGCGTATGTATTGATCCGAATACCAAACCAAGCTACAGCAAAAGAGCCTAAAATCCCAAGGACGGACCAAAATAAAATTAGTAATACTTTAGGAACCTCCATACCTTCAAGAAATGCAAAATAATAAATGATACAACCACCAATAATGACCTCAAGAACCGCAAGAAACTTCGCTTGAGTCATCATATAGGTCTTACATGTTTCATAGATAATATTAGAAACCTCGAGCATTGATTTATGTGCAGGCAAAGCCTTCACACGCATAAATTCAACAAAGCCAAATGCCATTCCTACAACAGCAATAATTAATGATATATAGAGGATACTTGTACCCGAAAACGATGTGCCAAGGGCATTAAAGGTTGTTGAAAGATCTGGTAAAACCAAGTCAGCTTCACTAGCATGAGCAATGTTTCCGCACACAAATAATGTAAGAAAACTTGCAAGTGTTTTCAAAGACATATAGAAGTTCCTCTCTGGATAGGCATTAATTAGTAGTAATACAGCGGCACAGAGATATCCCGCATGAATTCACCGAGTCAAGCACCTGCAAATAAGGGATAAAGAATTTCTAAGGCCATGAAATCTGCGTTTTTTGTCGATATCTACACTTATACCTACAATGCTCATTGACGCATAGCTCTAACTGTGGTTAATTGGCCGCCAAACCCGAGATGATCGAGATGATTGTTGTTTCTCTTTTTTCTCAAATCAGGAGAAACAGACATGAAGTTTACCGAATTTCCTTTAGCGAAAAGTCTTTTAAGTGCTTTAAATGACATAGGTTTTAATGAAACTACCCCTATCCAAGAAAAAGCCCTTCCCATTTTATTTGGCGAGCGTGATCTGATAGCAACTTCACAAACGGGGTCTGGAAAAACAGCTGCTTATCTTATCCCTATGCTTAACCATCTTATTGAAACACCAAATAAACGGGGCCTTATCCTTGTCCCTACCCGGGAACTTGCAACCCAAGTTTTCGATTTTATGCAGCAGCTACTGAAATATGAAAAATCAATGACATCTATTCGCATCGTTGGAGGCGTCGATATTCGTCGTCAATTTCGGCAACTACAAAAGAAGCAAAGAATCATTGTTGCAACACCTGGACGCCTCATCGATCATCTGAAGAGAAATACTGTCCAGTTGAACAATATCGAACATCTTGTACTCGATGAAGGTGACCGAATGATTGATATGGGCTTTCTCCCACAGCTCAAACAAATTATTCAGTACCTCCCTAAAAAAAGACAAACCTCATTTTTCACAGCAACCCTTGATAAAAAAGTCTCTGAACTTGCAAATTCGTACCTACAAAGTCCTGAGAAAGTTTCGATTGGACAATCTTCTCGCCCGGTAAAATCAATTCGACAAAAAGTTCTTCAAGTGAGAGTCGAAGAAAAAGAGAACCGCCTATTAGATGAACTCAATCAACGCTCTGGAGCCGTAATTGTATTCTTTCGAACGCAAAGACAAACTCACAAAGCATTTGGATATTTAAAACAGTACGGTTTTCATGTAGATCAAATTCACGGAGGACGTACACAGGGCCAACGTAATAAAGCCATCAGTGATTTTAAATCTGGAAAAGTGAGAATTCTTTGTGCCACCGACGTTGCATCTAGAGGTATTGATGCACCACACGTCGAACATGTTATCAATATGGATATTCCACATAATCATGATGATTATATCCATAGAATCGGAAGAACGGCTCGAAATGGTCGCCAAGGAGAAGCATTGAGTTTTGTTGCTCCAAACGAAGTACGTACTTGGAATTCATTAGTTAAAAAATATGAACTTAGTGGTGTAGATCTCCCTGAATCTCCAAGAAAAGCACGTTCTAAAAAAACAAAGAACTTTTCAAATGCAAAACCAAATTCGAGATCGAGTTCTAAACCAACAAACTCGAGATCAAATTCTAAACCACATTCGAAGTCAAATGGGAGACCACAAAGGTCCAAAAAAACAAAACGCCGTTCTTTTTAAAGTATGAGACAAATACCCATGGACATACCTTGGGTATTCATTCATCCTCACTATCTTCGTGAATATCAAGTACATTTTTAAGATCAAGAAGCTTAAAAGGTTTCGTAATAAAGTTATCCATTCCACTCTCAAAACATCGTTCTTTTGTTTCTCGAAACGCACTTGCCGTAAGAGCAATGATTGGCGTATGAACTCCTGTGTCTTCTTCCATCGTACGGATTTTACTGGCAGCTTCAAAACCGTTGAGAATAGGCATTTGGCAGTCCATAAGAATCACTGAGTACTTGCCAGGAGAAAACTTTTCGACAGCTTCTTCACCATTATTCGCAATATCAACGCTAAATCCTAATGACTTCAACATAGCCTGTGCGACTTGCTGATTGATAATATTGTCTTCGACAAGGAGAAGACACCTGTTGGCTTCTCCTTTTGTAACAATACTTGCTGATTTTTTTGAATCAAAATTATAACGTATTTCCGTAGTCATCGCGAGTTTAATATGGGCCTATTTGCGCCCCTCTTTTTTGACTCGCTTTTTAAGCCATTTTTTTATCTACATCTGTATTTAATTGTGCCAAACCAATACGGTGTTAATCTTCCATCAGCACCCGATCGATATCGCTTACCACCAACTTCTACAGCGTAAACTTTTCGACGAGCAAATGAATCACAATCATCATTATATTTCTGCCATGGGTATGTCCCTTTATTAATTTGATCTGCTGTATC
The DNA here is from genome assembly GCA_020435085.1 of Bdellovibrionales bacterium. Lineage (GTDB taxonomy): Bacteria > Bdellovibrionota > Bdellovibrionia > Bdellovibrionales > UBA1609 > JABSOQ01. The sequence goes on from JAGRAB010000150.1 coordinate 4,265, forward strand.
TAAAAGGGCTGGCTCAAGGGCTTCTTCTGTGGCTGTTCGAACAAAAACAACTCCATTTCCACCTCCTCTTTCAGCATAAGCACTCAAAGTTGTTATAACTAAAGCCATTGTAATAAATAGTTTTTTCATATTATCCCCTCATTTATAAAATCATATTATTTCAATGATGCAACCTAAGAGTCTACTGATAAGGTCGTTTTCATCATTACCGGTTACAAGTGTATTTAATTGTTCCAACCCAATATGGAGTGAGTCTGCCATCAGATCCGGAACGGTAACGTTTTCCATCAACTGCAATAGAAAAAACTCGTCGACGTGCAGTTGGACTGCAATCATCACTATATTTTTGACGAGGAAATGTTCCACGGTTGATTTGGTCTGCAGTATCAAGAAGAGCCGGCTCTAATGCAGCTTCTGTATTTGTACGAACAGTCACATAGCCATTACGGTCAGCCTCTCGTCTTGCTTCAGCAGCAAATGATGCTAAAATTGCAGTGATAACTAATAATTTTTTCATAAGACTTCCTCTTCTGTTAACAGTAGTTTATGGCCTAGAAGTTAAGAAAAACCACTCCTACCGTCAAAGCCTTTACCGGGTTCTACAAAGAATCTGTTCACCTTTGTGAACAGATTCCTGAGATATTAGTTCTTGAGGAATTGATTGATTTGGTCAAAGTTTATTTTTTCTAATAATTTTGAGTAGTTCGGATCTGCCTCTAAATTTTCTTCTTGATCCAAAAGAAGATCATTCACTGATGAGTTCTTGCCTAGTTCTTGAGCCATTAAAGAGAGTTCCTGATGGCAAACATCAGAATCATTTAACGCATTGGGATCTTTGCTCATCACTTGCGCAAAGCAAGAGTATAAAGGGGCTATACTTTCTGGGGCGATCACTTCTATTTTATTTTGAATTTTACAATCTGCCGACCACCATTTTGATGATAAATGTGCTGTATCGTTCGACTGAAAAAATGCTTGATAACAGCTCTTTGAGACCGAATCTGGATCTTTCAAAAATAAGTAGGCTCGCACCTCAATATTTTGTGCACATAACTCTTCAAATCGATCTTTCAATAAACCACCATTATTTACTGCCACTCTATTGCATGCCGCTTGAAACCATGCTTTTATTTGATGAGTCGACCCTGGACCATAAAGCAGGAAATAATCTTGAATATTATTTGTTATTGGTTGCGTAAGCTTTTCATTAAAACCCGCTTGGTTCATATAATTTTGAAACCATTCACCCGATTGAATTTTTCCTTTAATAATATTATCTGAAAAAGTTTTTGCTTTTTCCTGAATGGTTTCAACAACCTTTTGCTCAATTTTATTTTCTAATCGAATACCAACAACTTTTAATATATTTGAAATGATTTTTAAAATCCCTTTAGGTTGAACTTGCACACTGACTTTTAAACCTTGATAGACAAGGTTTTTAAACTCAGGAACTTGGATAGATTGAACCTTTAACTGTGTTTTTCCTTGAGAATCCACCCAGCTATTGAATTTTGTACAAACTTTTGCTGAATCAAACTTCATGCTTCCGGGATCGATATCTATATCAGCATCACCTTTGAGAGTCACAAATAAGACTTTCTTCTTAGCACTTACTTTTATTTGAGTTTTTTTCGAATGAATCTGTAGGCCTGGCGAAAAAAAACACATTTCAATTTCTAAGCTACCCTCCTTAGGAGAAAATCTAAAATACGTTGAATCTAAAAAAGAAGAGGGAATAGATACTGTTGTCTCAGAAGATGTGTCTAAATGGATAATGGACGAAGAGTCTGAACGCTGCGTGCGTGAGAGATATATGGGGATTTGAGTTCCCTGAACAGTATAAGAAACCCCATCTGTTGATCCAGATATATTATCAAAAGGAATATTGATAAGAAGCTTATTCTGTTGGTTAACTACTTTCCCCAATGGCAGCTCTCCACAATTGTACGAGTTTTTGGATAAACCGCTATCACAACCTGGCCAAACTTTATTCTTAACAACACTTTCAGCAACCTGAAGAATTGCAGCAATACCACCAAATCGAATATCAAACTGAGAGAAAAATCTTACCTGTCCCTCATTCTCTAAAGTCGCATCCACTGGTAAAGGCTCTGCTCCAATTGCATCAAGATATTCGGCCAACTCCTTTGATGTAGTCCTATAGGATCCAAAATGACTCGCTCCTGATGTAGAATCAAAAGAGTTTCCACAAGCATTTAATAATGGAAGTACAAAAATAAGAAATGATAGCTTCAATGTTTTTTTCATCATATTTCGATGAAATGCAGCTGGTATGCCGCACAGAAAACAGCCACTTCTATATAAATGATTGGATTTATTTAGGTATTTTAACCGTATCAAGTGCTCTTAAAGAGCACTTCCAAATAGAACACAAATTTGTCAATCAGCTGTCAAAAGAAATGACAGGGGAATTTTCTAGAGGTTGTAATATCGATTGGAGGGCTAGCCCCTATTACTTGGAAACTGGTCCACTTTCGTGTTGATAA
>JAGRAB010000151.1 GCA_020435085.1 Bdellovibrionales bacterium
AGTCAATCCTCCTTGTTAGTGCCCTTTTTATTGGGGCCGGCGTCCGAGCCGTTCATTTGTTATTGGTACTTTATTAACTCTTTGCTAGAGAGTTTTTCCGTGTACGGTATTTCCGTCCGTAGTGGCCTCCTTTGTAAAGTTGTTCAAACAAATTCTCTAACTACTCTGTAAACATCAAATAGCATTTGCTGCCTACAAGAGAGTTTTCGGGAACGCAGTTGGATTCTTGACAGGACAAGAGACCAATTTGGACCTACCTCTATAAAACTTGGTCCTTTGGAAGATCGAGGTCTTAAGACTTCTGTGTTGATTTCATGACCTAAGTGAGGCCTGGAAAGCCTTTCCTCGACTGGATCTCCGGAGAGTTGATTTTAAATTTTTTGATGAAAAAAACTTCTGAGTTGTTGATTCACCCATTCACTTTCATCTTCTTGAGGGTGATGACCAGCATTGGGATGAGAAATAATAGGCGTATTTAAGAGAGAAGAAATTTTTTTGACGTACTTCAGTTTTACCATTTTATCTTTTTCCCCATAGAGCAAGAGTGTTTCAGAGGGAAGTGACTGAAAAAGTTTTGGGAGTCTCTTATCTGTCATAATACTTGTCGCCTTTAAAAAAACAAGAATCGCATTGGGGTCTTCAGAGTAGGGGGAAAAATAATTTTTAATAGAATCATTGTTAACCATATCAGGGTTTGCGTGCACAAGAGCCATAATTTTACGGATGACGGTTTCATTAAGAAGACGATGGACCCATCGGTGCGTCCAGTGTAGGTGATCCACTAATTGAGGAACAAGACGAGGGTCGGTGGCGGGGGCCAGAACGGCAATTTTTTTAAAACGATGGGGGGCCACGCGGGCTAAGTTCAGGGTTAAAGTTCCCCCCATGGAACTTCCTACCAAAAAGGCCTGAGAAATTTTTAAGGTGTCAAAAAACTTTAATAAGATATCAGTCATTGCATCAAGGTCATAATCCCAATGGACAATTTTACTGCTTTGACCAAAGCCGGGGAGGTCAAGGGCAATCACTGTGAAGTCCTTGGAGAGCTCTTCGATTTGAAATCGCCAAGTATAAGTGGAGGCTCCAATGCCATGTAAAAAAATGATGGCAGGACCTTGTCCCTGCTTCACATAAAAAATTTCAAAAGGATCGACAAAAACCTTATTAAAATGGGGGAGATGAAGTTGGAGTTCTTTCTGAATTTTTTTATAAAGAAACTTTCCTTTAAGAATCCAAAACGTAAGTCCTGTAAGAGCAAGCACAAAAAGAGCTGTAGCAAATAGGTAAAGGGGGTGTTGAAGGATGGCATTCATAGCAAAAGTCCAATTCAATGAATTTAATCGATTTCCATAAATCGACAAACAGCAATCCGCCCCATGAGATTATAATTATGAGTCGTGACGGCTTGAGTGTGTTTACTTGCGTCGTAACCAATGGTGCAAAAAGTATGGGTTTCATCAAAATGAGAACATTGCTCACAATAAAGCATGAGCTTTGTATTATTATAAACGCGAGGGTCAATACGATCAAAAATAACGCCTTTTTTGGAGCTTTGAATAGGGGACTTTTTTGAAGGGGGCATTGACAAAAGGCCTTTCGTACACAGTTTAATTGAAAAGGTGGTTTTTAAAAAAAGAATAAAAAACCTATGAGTTTCAAGTATATATAAAGTGTAGTTGGAGTTCGCAAGTGAAAAACAGCATGAGATGTGATTGAGGAAGATTTTATGAACGACATAGAAAAAATGACCAGAAAAAGCCAAGAAGCCATGCAGAGTGCGGCAACGACAGCAGAAACTTCAAATCATGCAGCAGTAGAACCTATTCATCTGATTTATGAAGTTGTGACTCAAGATGGGGGTATTGTTCCTCAGGTGATAGAAAAAACCCAAACCAATTTAAATGCCTTAACGTCAGATCTTTCTCAGGCACGCTCTCAACTGCCAAAGGTTTCAGGACAAGGAGTTCGAGTGGTGGCCAGCCAAGATCTGGTCAAACTCTTTAAAGAGGCTGAAAATATCGCCGGAAAAATGGGTGACTCTTATATTAGTACAGAGCACTTTATTTTAGCGGCCTTCAAAACATCTCAATCGATGGCTTCAATCTTTGAAAAACACGGGCTCTCATTAAAGAAATTTGAAGGCGAGTTAATGAAACTGAGGGGGGGGAATACAATTAATGATGATAGTCCTGAAAACAGCTTTGATGCTCTTGGAAAATATGCCAGAGACTTAACTGCACTTGCTGAAGAGGGAAAGCTCGACCCTGTTGTAGGACGAGATGAAGAAATTCGTCGAGTGATTCAAGTGCTTTCTCGACGAACTAAAAATAATCCTGTTTTAATCGGTGAACCTGGGGTGGGTAAAACAGCTATTGCCGAGGGGTTGGCTGTTCGGATTGTGAACGGTGATGTTCCCAATGTGCTTTTTCATAAAAAATTAATGGCTCTTGATATGGGCTCACTGATTGCGGGGGCGAAGTACCGAGGGGAGTTTGAAGACCGCCTCAAGGCCGTTGTTAAAGAGGTCACAGAATCTGATGGGCAAATTATTTTATTTATCGATGAAATACATACTCTTGTCGGAGCGGGAAAAACTGATGGTGCCATGGATGCCGGTCAGATATTAAAGCCGGCATTAGCACGAGGGGAGTTGCGTTGTATTGGTGCAACCACTCTGGATGAACATAGAAAATATATTGAAAAAGACAAAGCCTTAGAGCGTCGTTTTCAAACGGTGATTGTGCAAGAACCCAGTGTTCATGATGCCATTACTATTTTGCGAGGTTTAAAAGAAAAATATGAAGTTCATCATGGGGTGAGAATTACAGATAGTGCTATTATTGCGGCTGTAAAATTATCTCATCGTTATATCACCTCTCGATTTTTGCCAGATAAGGCGATTGATTTGATGGATGAGGCTGCCAGTCGCTTAAGTATTGAAATCAATTCTGTACCAGCGGAGATTGATGCTATTCGACGAAAAGTCATGCAGCTTCAAATTGAGAGAGAGGCTTTAAAAAAAGAAAAAGACACCGATGCAAAAGACCGCCTCATGGCTTTAGAAAAAGAACTGGCAGATCTTGAAGAAAGCAATCGTGCCTTGACGGCTCAGTGGGAGAAGGAAAAAGCAGAAATTGGTGGCGTCAAAGGCATTAAAGAAGAAATTGAAAAGCTCAAAGTAGAAGTGGAAAAAGCGGAGCGCGAGGGTAATTTAGAAAAAGCCGCAGAACTTAAATATGGAAAACTCCCAGAACTGGAGAAACGCTTAAAAGCTCATGAGGAGCAAAGCAAAGATGGTAAGAAAACATCTTCTGACGCCAATAAAATGCTTCGAGAAGAGGTGGGGCCAGAAGAGATTGCAGAAGTTGTAGCCAAATGGACGGGCGTTCCTGTGAAGAAAATGTTGGAGTCTGAAACAGAAAAACTTCTTCATATGGAAGATTACTTAAGAGAGAGAGTGGTGGGGCAAGATCGTGCCCTTGAGGTGGTGTCTGATGCCATTCGTAGAGCTCGAGCTGAGATTTCAGACCCTAATAAACCGATTGGTTCTTTTATTTTTCTTGGACCAACAGGGGTGGGTAAAACCGAAACCGTTAAAGCTCTTGCTGAGTTTTTATTTGATACAGAAGAAGCTGTGATTCGTATTGATATGAGTGAATACATGGAGAAACACGCAGTCTCTCGATTGATTGGAGCTCCTCCCGGATACGTGGGCTACGAAGAAGGGGGGCAGTTGACAGAGAGAGTTCGCCGCCGCCCTTACTCCGTCGTGCTTTTGGATGAAATTGAAAAAGCGCATCCTGATGTATATAACGTGCTCCTGCAGGTTCTTGACGATGGACGATTAACAGACGGTCAAGGTCGAACAGTTGATTTTAAAAATACGGTATTCATCATGACAAGTAATGTGGGGTCACAAGCACTCATTGATGAGTCATTGAATGAAAAGCAAAAGAAAGAAGCTATCGACAAAGCACTCAAAGCCAGCTTTCGACCAGAGTTTCTCAATCGCATTGATGAAATCGTTTCTTATCAAAGTCTTGGTGAAGATCAGATCTCAGGAATAGTTTCTATTCAGCTAGAGGCTGTCCGTCACCGTTTGGAAGAAAAGAAAATTCACCTCACATGGGATAAAAATGCTCTCGAGCATTTAGCAAAGCGTGGTTTTGACCCTCTTTATGGGGCTCGTCCATTAAAGCGAGTGATTCAAAATGAAGTCTTAAACCCTTTGGCGAAAAAGGTCATCAGCGGAGAAATTTTGCCGAATTCCAATGTAAAATTAAAAGGCAATGATCTCTCTATCGACTTTGAAGTCGCATAGAGTGGTATAATCATTGCAAAAAAATTTCTCCAGTAATTCTTGGAGAGAAATCAATGATTTATACGATCTTAAGGTTTATGATTTTGACAATAAATGTCCTTTTAAGCCTGGAGCCTGTATGGGCCCATACAGAAGGTATGATTGTCGATCATTCTCGACCAAAGTTTCTTGCTTGTCAGTGTGAGGCCTCAAATTATCCCTTGGCAAATACTTACATTTTAGAGGTGTTTAATAAGCTCTATGCTGCTAACAAAGAAGCTTTTAAACCTATCGCCAATGGGCCAGAGAATTATTGTGTGGGATTGGCTAAGCAATTTGGTATTAATGCCTATGCAATAGTTCAAACGGGTAAAATTGTTATCACTGGAAATCTGCTGGCAAACTTTTCGTCAGAAGAAGCTATTGCCGCAATTATCGCGCACGAAATGGCTCATATAGCCATGTATCACGCAGATCCTATTCCCTTTGAACTGCGAGCAACAAGTTCCCCTCGCGTCGTAGAACTTCTTAGACAAATTGTTCAAAAAAATGAGGAGTTAAATAACGCTCGATTAAATCGGGATGCATTTTACTCTCTTATTGCAAGTCAAGTGAAGCAAACCATTGTGTCGGACCTGAAACAACAGAATCGTGGCGAGTCCATGTTGGTATTAAATAAATATCAAAGCTATCAGAAAATCTCTATGACCTCGGCAAATATCTATTCACACCCTTTGATTTCAGATGATGTGATTTATGGAGAATTAATAGATATTGGAAAAGCGTACGGAATAGAACTGAAGCTTGTCGAGCAATGGCATGAATTGGCGATGACAAAATTAAGTGAAATACAACAGCTAGAAAATTCTGTGAATCAACTCCTCGGTGGAAAATATCATCATTCTATGTTGACAAATTTTCGTGAGCGAGAGGCTGATGAAGTGGGATTCGAATTTTATGTGCGAGCGGGTTATGATCCGGCTCAATATGAAAATGGGATTCTCACAATCATTGCGGCTAAAAATTCCGATCTTAATTCCATCGACGAAGCTAAGAAATATTGTGAGGAACAAATTAGAACTGGGAGCATTCAACAGGGTGATGATACTCATCCCAAACCCTGTTGGAGAGTTCAGAATATGAGAACTGAACTTCAGCGACATCATGAGTATTATCTTCAGCTTCACTCTCAAGCATTAAAAAAGAATATCTCTACGCCTTATGGCAAGGTTCAAGAAGAGTTAAGCCCTCTATTGTCGAAGTAAATCGAGCCAATGAGAGCGGGCTGTAGTTTTTTCAAAGATTGTCACGCGACGTGACATTCTTCAGCATTCTGGCACACTTAGCTCTTATGTTCTCAGGTATAGTAGAGGCCAAATCGGCCGTAGTTTCCGCTCAAAATCGAGCCTCTGTGGTTGTACTTCAGGTGGCTCGCCCACCTCAATTCAATGACTTAAAGCTTGGAGACAGTGTTTGTATCAATGGGGTTTGTTTAACTGTAGAGGTTACTGACGAAACAGTTATTCAATTCGCCTTAGCGGCAGAGACTTTGCAAGTCACTCAATGGACACTGGAAGGTTTAAGAAATGCCTCTTTAAATCTTGAGCGATCCTTACGTTTTGGAGACCGCATCCATGGTCACTTGGTTTCGGGCCATGTCGACCAAATGGGTGAGGTTGTAGGAATAGAGGATCTCGAGGAAACCCGTTTTTTAAAAGTGGCATTTCCAGAAGAGATAGCCCCTTGTATTTGGAAAAAAGGCAGTGTGACCCTCAACGGTGTAAGTTTGACTGTGAATCAGGTGGAAAAAGGTGTATTAGAAGTGTGCTTGATTCCAGAAACGCTAGAGAGAACAAATCTTGGTGATTTGAAAATGGGAGACAGAGTGACCATGGAGGTTGATATGTTTGCCAGAGGCTTGCTCAACTACTTTTCACATCACCAAGATTCTGTTCAAAGTTTTTTAAACAAAGGATAACCGACTTTGAAGTTCAATTCTGTTGCTGAAATTGTTGAAGATATTAAACAAGGAAAAATGGTGATCCTTATTGATGATGAAGATCGTGAAAATGAAGGCGACCTCATTATTGCCGCGGATTACATTACTCCTCAACTTGTGAATTTTATGGTTTCTGAAGCGCGCGGTCTTGTTTGTTTGGCTTTGACCTCTCAACAAATTAAGCGATTGGGCATTCCGTTGATGGTCAACGAAGATACCAATCTCTCTCCTAATAAAACGGCTTTTACAGTGAGTATTGAAGCGGCTCACGGAGTTACAACAGGAATCTCGGCTGCAGATCGTGCATTGACCATTAAAGTGGCTGCCAATCCTAATGCCATGCCTGGAGACGTTATTGTACCAGGCCATATCTTTCCCATTCGTGCTCAAAATGGAGGTGTGTTAAAGCGAGCTGGGCACACTGAAGCCAGTGTCGACTTAGCAAGAATTGCGGGGTTGAATCCTGCAGCGGTTATTTGTGAGATTATGAATCCTGATGGAACGATGGCTCGACTTCCAGAGTTGATGGAGTTTGCTAAAAAGCATGAGTTGAAAATTGGAACCATTGAAAGCTTGATTCAATATCGTATTGAAAACGAAACATTTGTCGAAGAAAAAGCAAAAGCGACCTTGCCTTCATTGTACGGTGAAGATTTTGATGTACGAGTTTTTGTGAATAACCTAGATGGACGTGAACATGTGGCACTTGTAAAAGGAGTAATTGATTCTGAAAAGCCAATACTTGTTCGTGTTCATGCGGAGTGCTTGATGGGTGATGTTTTTGGAAGTCTTCGCACTCGAAGTGGAGAATACCTTCAAGCAGCGATGCGAAAAATCAACGAAGAGGGATGTGGTGTGATCGTCTATCTTAAAACAGAAGATATGGGTGATCGATTATTAAGTCGTGTAAAGGCCTACTCTGACTTGGATTGTGGTGTGAAGAACTCTCAAGAGATTAAAGATGCCTTTAAATCAGATTCTCGTGACTATGGTGTTGGGGCTCAAATTCTTCGAGAATTAGGCGTGAGAAAAATTAATCTTTTGACGAATACACAATCTCGCCGAGTGGGCTTAAAAGGTTATGGGTTAGAAATAGTTGCTACAACACCCGTCAATGTCAACTTGGGAAGTCTTGACTCTGACACGGAAAATACCCATGAGCATGAGGGCTTATTATGAATATCACTCAAGCAGACTTAAATATTACAGGTATTAAAAAAATTGGGGTGGTGACAGCTCGATTCAATGCTCCGGTGACAGAAAAATTAGAGCAAGGAGCTTTTGAGAAACTGAATACATTAGGGTTTAAAGAGGAACAAGTTATCGCCGTGAGAGTTCCAGGAGCCGTTGAGATTCCGTTGGCAGTGCAAGCTCTCTTAGAGCAGGGGTGCGATGGGGTTGTGGCACTAGGAGCTGTCATTCGTGGAGAAACAGCACACTTTGATTATGTTTGTAACTCTGTGGAAAGAGCCTGTACGCAATTGCAGTTGGATTTTAAGAAGCCTGTAGGATTTGGGGTCCTCACAACGGAAAATGCAGAGCAAGCCTATGCTCGCTCTGGGGGAGCTAAGGGGAATAAAGGGGCCGAGACCGTAGAGGTCGTTATTGAGATGATTAATTTGACTAAAACTTTAACCCAAACCCCATAAAGGAGAGTCCCTATGGAAGAAACAACGAAGCAAGAGATCTGCAAACTAACTTTAAATGATTTTTACAAAAAACTCAGCGAACGTGTGAGTGATTATAATGCGAAATTGATGCTTCAATCTGCAATGATTTCATCAGGTTTGGATCAAAACCTATCTAGCTTAAATACAGATGAGGCAAAAGCCATTTGCTTGGAGTTAATTAAAAAAGGTGGCCCAGCGTTTCAAGTAGGAAAGGCATTGTACCACCAAGTACAATAAAAATAAGAAGCGACCTCAAAAGTGCAATATTCTTTGTTGGCTTCCTCATGGATTTGTGTGACGTACTATAAGTATACCTCCGAGTCTCGGGTTCGCCGCCTCGAATCTAGCATTTTTGAAGCCATTTCAGATAGAGTAGGGGTATGGGAGATTTTATCCGCCGGATTGTTTCCGGTTTAGAACCGGAAGAACGCCTGAAACGACGAAAGGAATTTTTCTTAGTCGTATTACTTTCTGTCGTTTTTCTTGTTCTTACTTTTATTGAGTTTCGTTTATTTGAGATCAGCCATTCGCTGCCCTTTATGCATTCTATTTTCTTTTTGGGGCTAGTTAATTTTAATATCATCATTTTTCTTCTTCTTATTTACTTTATATTTCGAAACGTGGTTAAGGTCTTTGTTGAAAAGCAAGGGCGTTTGATTGGCTCATCTTTGAAAACAAAACTGATTGCTGCATTTGTGACATTTAGTTTTGTTCCCACAGCATTAATGTTTATTGTCTCGGTTTTTTATATCAACAATAGTTTTGATAAATGGTTTTCCACAAAAATGGCTGGGGTTTTGGAGAGTTCATTAGAAGTCACAAATGCCTTCAGCACTTCAGCAAAGAGAAAGAATTATCATTTTGCCAACCGGGTGGTTCAGCGATTAAATTTTCAGAGTTCAAAAAAAACTATTCAGCACCAACTGGATCAATTGCGAGAGGAGTACTCTCTTGATGCGATTGAATATTATCCGAGCTTATTTGCTGATCGCTATGTTAGCTTGTCTGAAGATGAATTAATTCCAGAAGTCCCACAGGTTTCATTGAATGTTTTGAAAAGAAGTATTCAACAAAATGCAGAAACAAGCCTTGTCCATCAATTCGATGAGGGAAATCTGATTCGAGTAATTGTTCCTGTGAAATCGGGAGAAGGGGCTGTTGTCGTCTCTACATTTATGCCGTTGTCACTGCTGGCAAGGATCAACGATATTTCTCGGGCGTATGAAGACTTTCGTGATACGAACCCTCTTGAATATCCAATTAAATCTATTTATTTGATTATTTTAACTCTTATGACCTTGGTCATTTTATTAGGTGCGACGTGGTTTGGGTTTTATTTGGCAAAACAATTATCTATTCCGTTATTAGAGCTAGGAATAGCGGCAACACGGGTTGCGAAAAAAGATTATCAAAAAGTGTATTTGAGCTCAGGCTCTCAAGAGATTAATGAATTGATCGAGCACTTTAATAATATGACAGATAATTTAGAAAGATCTGAGCGAATTGCAAAAGAGGCAAATCAAAGCTTAAAAGAAACTTTGAGTCAGTTAGATGAACATAGCCAGTATATTGAAGTGGTTTTATCTAATGTGATGACAGGCGTGATTTCGATTGATCAAAGTGGCTATATTACAATGGTGAATCGACATGCTGCGAACTTATTAAATATTGATCCTGAACAGTATGTGGGAAGAAAAGCAAAAGATGTTTTATCGAGTGAATACTATCATATTTTTGAGGAATTACTGACGTCAATGAAACAATATAAAGCGCAGAATCTAAAAAGAGAAGTGCAAGTCAATATTGGCGAAAGAACAGTTCCTCTTCAAATGACTCTTTCCGTTCTTTATGATGATGCTAAAAATGAATTGGGAAAAGTTTTAGTATTTGATGATCTCACACCATTGGTGAGTGCTCAAAGAGCAGCAGCTTGGACAGAAGTGGCTCGCCGAATTGCTCATGAAATTAAAAATCCACTCACACCGATTCGACTCTCGGCTCAACGACTTCAAAAAAAGTTTGGCACTCAAGTTTCAGATCCTGCCTTTGAACAATGCACCAATATGATTATTGATCAGGTGGATAGTCTTAAAGGCCTTGTCAATGAGTTTAGTCATTTTGCAAGACTGCCAAAATCTCAGCCCATTGAAGCAAATCTTAATTCTGTTATTGCAGACGCTCTTGCTTTATATACAACCGCGCATGTGGATATTTCCTTTAAATTTCAAGAAGATATCAATTTGCCTCGATTTCGCTTTGATCCTGAACAAATGAAGCGAGTTATTTCCAACTTACTCGATAATGCAGTGGCTGCTTTAAAAGAGACAAAAGAGGCTAAAGTAGACATTCGAATTGAGTATGATAGCATCTTAAGAATTGTGAGAGTCTCAGTGATTGACAATGGACCAGGGATTTCCCGTAACATGAGGGATCGTATTTTTGAACCTTATGTCACTTCAAAGGAGTCTGGAACTGGTTTGGGGCTTGCTATTGTGAAAAGAACCATTGAAGACCATAATGGTTTTATTCGAGCTTATGCCAATGAACCCACTGGGACTAAAATTATTATTGAACTTCCTGTAATTGGTGATGAATTCACTAAAGCTGCGGGGAGTACTGTCAGGGACTTGGACGAGGAGCCAACAATATGAGTTTGATTAAAAACCAAGAGCCGGCTTTAAAAATTTTGATTGTGGATGATGAAAAAGCCATTGGTGATATCTTATCGGCCTCTTTAGAAGATGATGGCTATGTAACAGCAACGGCCCTTGATGGTGTTGCAGGTTTAGAGACCATGGCAACATTTCAACCTCAATTGGTTTTCTTAGATATTTGGATGCCCGGTGAATTAGATGGGCTTCAGGTCTTACAAGAAGCTCAAAAAAAATTCCCAAAAATGAAGTTTATCATCATGTCAGGACATGGAACCATTGAAACAGCCGTGAAAGCAGTAAAGCTTGGAGCTTGGGATTTTGTTGAAAAACCATTGTCGATGGATAAAATTTCTATTCTCATTAAGAACATTGAAACTTTTCAACAGGCAGAAAAAGAAAAAGACGCACTCCTCAATAAATTAAGAAAGAACATTGCCCTTATTGGTGATAGCCCAGCGATGAAAGTTCTCAAACAAATGATTTCTCGAGTCGCTCAAAGCGAATCCTGGGTATTAATTAATGGAGCCAATGGAACGGGAAAAGAATTAGTTGCGCAAAATATACATTATTTAAGTTCTCGAGCCAGTCAGCCATTTGTAGAAGTGAACTGTGCGGCCATTCCCAAAGAACTTATTGAGAGTGAGCTTTTTGGTTATGAAAAAGGAGCTTTCACGGGAGCAGATAAACAAAAGCTGGGAAAGTTTGATCTTGCCAATGGTGGAACCCTTTTTCTTGATGAAATTGGTGATATGAGCCTTGAGGCACAGGCGAAGATTTTACGAATTCTTCAAGAGCAGAATTTTCAACGTGTTGGTGGAACAAAAACCATTCAAGTCAATGTTCGTGTGATTGCTGCAACAAACAAAGATCTAAAAGAAGAAATTGCAAAAGGAAACTTTAGAGAAGACCTTTATTATCGTCTCAATGTTGTTCCTTTTCGTGTTCCTTGCCTTAAAGATCGATTTGAGGATATTCCGTCTCTTGTGGATCATTTTGTGAATGAATTTACGAAACAAAGTGGAATTCAAAGGAAAAATTTTAGTGAAGCTGCCATGAAAAAAATGATGGAGTATACATGGCCAGGAAACGTAAGAGAGCTTAAAAACTTTGTGGAGCGTGTTTACATTTTAACTCCGGGGGATAATGTAGAGCTTCATGATTTGAAATTTGCAGGGTTGGCAGACTCACTTCAAGTGGGAGATACGCAAAGCTTAGCTTCGGCAAACTTTCGTGAGGCAAGAGCTCAGTTTGAAAGAGATTATTTAGAGCAAAAGATTAGCGAAAATAATGGCAACATTAGTAAAACAGCAGAAAGTATTGGTCTTGAGCGAAGTTATTTGCATAGAAAGATAAAGACCTACGGCATTGAGGTTTAAACAGCATGAAATGGTCAAAGACCCATCTCTATACAATCAAAGAAGTGCCGTCGGATGCCGAAATTCCCAGTCATCGGCTCCTTGTTCGAGGTGGATTTATTAAAAAATTGGCACCAGGGATTTATTCTTATGGTCCGCTTCTCCTTCGGTCTATTCGTAAGTTTGAAGAAATTATTCGCTCAGAGCTCGATAAAAGGGGTTGTGTTGAAGTTTTAATGCCCATGGTTCAGCCAAAAGAAATTTGGGAGGAGTCAGGACGCTGGCAAACAATGGGGCCTGAAATGCAAAGACTCACAAATCGAAAAGGTCATGAATTTTGCTTGGGCGCGACTCATGAAGAAGTGATTACCGATTATGTGAGACATGATATTAAATCCTATCGTGACCTCCCTGTGAATCTTTATCAAATTCAAGGAAAATTTCGAGATGAAGTGCGCCCTCGTTTTGGACTCATGCGGGGACGTGAATTTTTAATGCAAGGTGCCTATTCCTTTGATCTTGACCAAGCC
>JAGRAB010000152.1 GCA_020435085.1 Bdellovibrionales bacterium
AAAGAACATGAAGAAAACGAAGAGGTTGTAAGTGATGATTCCGAGAACCATGAGAAAGATGAAGAACTTCCTCATGAGGGTCGTTGCACAATGATTTGTCACGTTCCTCCTGGAAATCCATCAAAACAGATTTCACTGATTATTGGAGTTCCTGCGGTTGATGCTCATATGCGCCATGGCCGTGAAGATCGATCGCTTGATTATCTAGGACCATGTGATGATGGTTCAGGAAATAATGACGAAGACGATAACAATGGTGATGATCCTTCCGACGATGATGATGGAGGCATTCCTAATGATGATGGTTCGTCTAATGAAGAAACTCCTGACGATGATGGCGGTATAGATATCCCTGGTGATAATGAGGGCGGAGACTCTTCAAATGAAGAAACGCCTCCAAATGATGATGGTTCCACTTCAGATCCTGGTTCAACAGATGGTTCTGGTACGACAGACCCCAATCTCCCTCCACCAGATCCCGATGTTTCCGCACTGTAATTTCAACTCGGCCCGTATAACTACGGGCTTGTTTTTTTATAGTGACTGGATTTCAGACTCTATACTTAAAATTTCTTTTTCTAACTGTGATTGCTTTGAGCGATGAGATTGAATGCGACTTTTAATACTGCGCAATTGACTCTGAAGAGATTGTCGCCTTTGTTTCACAGACTCACTTTCTTCCTCATTTTTTATTGATGACGCAACACCCATAGCTGTTAATTGAATCGTTAAATCATTTTTTTCTCTTTCACTATCTCGAATTTGTTGATCTAAAGTATGAATTTCGGAACGTTTTTGTTTTACAACTCCTTGAAGGTGAATTTTACGACCCACTCGGTAGGTGCTTAAAAACCCACTTTCAAGCTCTTTTGGACAGATATTATTATAAACCCAGCCAGAAGCTCCTTTTTGCTTTCCGTGGTCAGGCTGACAAAGTGATTTAACACCTTCTGCATGTTTCGCTTTGAGAAGATTCACACCCGACATGTCACAAAGTGATTCATTAAAGAAATCACCATTTCGACCGGTTTGAAAAGCCACCTCTGGTTTACAATAATTAGCCATACCCGCTTTAAAGCCCTGATCGGCTCCTGAGTAATCAATCTTTGCCTCAGCCGTCTCACACTGCTGAAGAAAACCATCGCCTTGGAGTCGCTGCCCCTTCATCGCCTTATCATAGCCATATTGAAACCAATTCATTTTTTCACATTCTTTTCTTTTAAAGTAAGAAGCACACCCAGAAAGACTAAATCCCAACGCCGCAACCATTAAAAAATAAAAAAATCGACTCATTGCTAAATTCCTCTTTTATGTATAGGAAAACGAAGGTTTGATTATTTTTGATGTTTCAAAAGAATTCAACTCCCAATCTCAAACCCAAAGACGCACAGCTTCTTTGATTCAATATCAAATATGCAATAAACTCATATCAATCTATGGATGGATCTTTTTCAGAGCTCGAAATACGAGGTTTATTTTTTATTATCTTCTTTTTTCTATTTGCTGGAATAGAATTTACTTTTCCATTTCGACAATTTATTCATCAACGCGGAAGACGATGGATTCAAAATTTTGCTATTGTCTTTATTGATACTGTTGTTGTTCGCGTCACTCTTCCCTTTGTTGCCATCGATATAGCTCTCATGGCCCAAGAAAAACACTGGGGTCTCTTTCAACTCATTTCAATGCCAAAATGGTTTGTAATACTTGCTTCTGTTATTTTTCTTGATTTTGCTATTTACTGGCAACATCGACTCTTTCATCGGATTCCACTCTTATGGAAGCTTCATCGCATGCATCACTCCGACATAATGTTTGATGTGAGTACCGCTTTAAGATTTCATCCCATTGAAATCTTTTTATCAATGCTCATTAAAATTTCACTTGTTATTGTTTTAGGAATACCTGCCGCCGCAGTAATTATATTTGAAATTTTACTGAGTAGTAGTTCTCTTTTTAATCATATGAATGTCAACTTAGGTAAACTGGACTCACTTCTTAGAAAAATTCTTGTCACACCCAACATGCATCGTGTGCATCACTCAGTAGTTCCTCAAGAAACGGATTCTAACTTTGGTTTTTGTCTCAGTATTTGGGACCAACTTTTTCAGACAAAGGTCGAACGTCCCATTGCCGAGCAACACGACTTTCTGATAGGGCTTTATGAGTTTCGCGACGTCACTGATAACAAAATTTCTCGTCTTTTGTCTCAACCGTTTCTTTAATTTTAAAAACTGCCCTACCTAATTGTGAGTTTTAAATTCCTCACGCCTCGCTAAGTTAAATATTTTCAAGAAGCTCTCATACCAGCATTGATATGAGAGCCGTTTAAAAGATATTATTGTAAGAGGAAAATGCCAGAACCTAAATTCTCATAACCATCTAAATCTTCTAAAACAACATGAATAAAAACATTGCCATTATTAGATAAACAAGGACACCCGGAAAATGCCGGCCACCCCTCTCGAGAAATCACTCGTCCTATGCGATCATTGAGCTGTAGTGTATCTCCCTGTAATAAAATCGGCATGGGTTGACCTTGTGATTTTTTATACCAAATAGCTCTTTTACCGTTAGCCATATGTCCACGAAAAAGAACTTCACCATGAGCATTTCCTTGAGGTGCAAAATATTCTAACTTTGAAACCGGCCCTTTAGCCTCTTCGCGTGCCATCATTTTTAAATCTCCATTCTGCTTTTTTACCCAAAGACTTCGCCCCAAACTCTGATGTTGGGCAAAAAATAAGATATCCCCATTTCCCATTGGCTGAGGAGATGCATCAAAAGATAAAAAAGGACTTTTACTATTGAGATTATGGTCTTCGACAACGACTTTATTTGAAAATTCAGAATAACTTAAAATTTGCTGCCCTACAGATTCATTTACTTTTCGTTTTACCAATATAACCATTTGATGATTTCTTACTTGAGGCAAATGAATGAGTTGAATATCTTCTTCACTCATTGATAAAAGCTTTTTAGTGCCATGCCAAAGCGCGTAGGAGTTGTCTTTTCGCATTTGTCTGACTAAAAACTGATCGCCCCACCAAACTGGAGATGTCAAAGCTCTTGAATTTTTTAAATCTTCGCTAAGATCTATGGCATGGGTTCCTGTCGCCTCACCAATAAAGAGCCCAAAGGCTTGAACAAGTGAATTGACGCCAAATAAAACTTTTCGATTTTCGAATATTTGAGGGTCACTCGTAAAATAAGACTCATCATAAAGAGGCGAACTGTATTCATTTCCATTAAGAGATATGAGCTTTACCCCAGAATAGGTTTGATCATCCACCTGCCAATATCTCACAGCAAAAGCATCGTCACTACATGCCACGTCCATATTGGGCATAAGAGTATTTCTTGGCAAACGGTAGGGATGATGTTGATCTGCCCGTAATAAGAGCTTCCAATCAGCAGAAGCTAAAATTGGAAAAATAAAAACTACAATAATAAAAACATTTTTAATCTTTAGTTGCAACTTTTGCCCAAGTATCCTTTAAAGTCACCGTTCTATTAAAAATAAGATTTGAGGGTGTATGCTCTTTTAAGTCTGAGAAAAAGAAACCAAGTCTTTCAAATTGAAAATTTTTACCCGCTTCAATACCTTTAAGACTTGCTTCAACAAATCCTTTTTTTACAATCAAAGACTCAGGGTTAATAAATTCAACGAAATCTTTTTCTTTATCTGCAGAGGGGTTTGGCACTGTAAAGAGTCGATCATAGACTCGAATTTCAGCCGGAAGACCATGAGTTGCTGAAACCCAATGAATAATTCCTTTTACTTTTTTCTCCCCCTCTGGAGTCACGCCCCCCTTGGTTCTTTCATCATAAGTGCAGCGAAGCTCCACAACCTCTCCGGCTGTATTTTTCTTTACTTCGTGACAATGAATCACATACCCATATCGAAGCCGAACTTTCCCATCTGGTTTTAAACGAAAAAAACTTTTTGGTGCTTCTTCAAGAAAGTCTTCTCGATCAATATAGATTTCTCGAGTGAACGGAATTTTACGTGAGCCCCAATCTTCTTTTTTGGGATGACGTTGTCCTGTCAACTCCTCTACTTTTTCTTCCGGATAGTTTTCAATGACGATCTTAATTGGATCAAGTACAGCCATTGCTCGAGGGGCATTTTCATCGAGATCTTCACGCACAGCGTGTTCGAGAGTGCTGAGTGAAATCACACTATTCTTTTTTGTCACTCCAACAGTTTCAGCAAATTTTCGAATAGATGCTGGAGTCACTCCACGACGTCTCAACCCACTAATTGTAGGCATCCTTGGATCATCCCAACCAGTGACATATTTTTCTTCCACCAACCGAAGAAGTCTTCTTTTGCTGGTAATAATATGATCCAAATTGAGCTTTGCAAATTCAATTTGTTGAGGGCGATTCGGAGTTTCTAAAACTTCCAAAAACCAATCATAAAGAGGGCGATGATCTTCAAACTCTAAAGTACAAATTGAAAAAGTGATGGCTTCGATTTCATCTGATAAACCATGAGCGAAGTCATAAAGGGGATAAATACACCATTTATCTCCTGTTCGATCATGTGATGTATGTCTTATCCGATAAAGCAATGGGTCGCGCAGATTCATATTAGGAGATGTCATATCAATTTTTGCTCTTAATACTTTTTCTCCGTCTTTAAACGCACCTTCTCGCATTTTTTGAAAAAGCTCTAAATTTTCTTCAGGTGTTCGATCTCGATAAGGGCTATTTTGTCCCTGCTCCGTCAAACTCCCGCGCATTTTCTTAATTTCATCAGCAGAACAATCATCAACAAAAGCATAGCCTTTTTTAATTAATTGAACAGCATAGTCATGAAGTTGATCGAAATAATCAGAAGCATGATAAAGATGCTCTCCCCAGCCAAACCCTAACCATTGAATATCTTTTTTAATAGACTCTACATATTCAGGGTCTTCTGTCACAGGATTAGTATCATCAAATCTCAAATGACAGCGACCTCCAAACTCTTCTGCCAAACCAAAATTGAGACAAATGGATTTCGCATGACCAATGTGAAGATATCCGTTGGGCTCTGGCGGAAATCGAGTAACGACTTGCTTGGAGGGGTTTTCTTTTCTTACTTTTGAAATATAGTCTTTAATAAAATTATTGGATTTACTTGAGGTTTCTGAAGTCATTGAATCTCTCGGTTCATTTTAGAAGGTCATCGAACCGCTTCAGAATGCCACAGTGGAAAGGATTTTGTCTAGAAACAGAGCTTATCAATGAATAAAACTACAACCTTGAAAAAACACTAATAATAAGCCTGTGGCCACAAAAGTCATGATGTTGTACTTGGTGTAATATTTCATTTTGCCCCCAGACTTAAGTAATGCAAATCTATCGCCACAAGAGCAATTAATGCTATTTGTTAAGTGTTTGAATTTACTTAATATTTAAAAGTTGATCGAACGTTTAAAAGTGAGACTTCATTGAATTCGAAAAACCTATAGACAAATAATTTTTAAAGATCTTAAAAGATTAGTATTTTTAAGT
>JAGRAB010000153.1 GCA_020435085.1 Bdellovibrionales bacterium
CAGCAAGATCAGCAAAATAAAAAATCTGAAAATGATCCATCGAAAGATGGGGAGGGAGACCCTCAAAAGAAAGATCAAAATCAACAAGGTCAGGACAATAAAGAGCAACAAAAAAAGAAGCCAAAACCTTTTGATAGTAAAGAGTTAACAAAGGATGATGTTCGAAAGATCTTGGAAGAGATAAAAAACCAAGAACAAAAAATAAGGGCTGAGGTTTATGAAGGTCAAGGAAAGGATAAACCACGTGATAAAGACTGGTAGTAGAAAATTACAAACTTTTATTATTTGTACTTTGACAATATTTTCTTTTTTTACTTTTTCCGCACAGGGTGGGGACGTAGAGGTTTTTGCTACTGTCGATCGCAATGAAATGGGAACGGGAGATACTTTTACTTATAAAATTACTGTTTCAGCAGGTCGTTCGGTCAATGCTGGTGCTCCGATTCTTCCTGAATTGACCAATTTTGATTTGATTAATACATGGACGAGCTCAGAAAGTCGGAGTTCTTTTGTTAATGGTAAATTTGAAGTCCAACAATCACGTATTTATAATTATATGTTGGCTCCTAAAAAACAGGGGAGATTATCAATTGGTGGAGCTACAGTTCAAGTCGATGGTCAAACATTTACAACTAAACCGATCACGATTTCTGTTATGGCGGGGACTCCACATGTTCCCAAAAACCAGCAACAAGCCCAAGAGGAATCAGAAGATCCTTTTCAGGCAATGGAAGATGCTTTTAATCAGTTGCTTCAAAGAAATAGAGGTATGGGTGGTGGGGGAGGTCTTCAAACTCAGCCTGAAAATCCAAATGAAGCTTTTTTTATTCAAGTGGATGTTGATAAGACGAAGGTTTATGAGGGGGAACAACTCACAGCGAGTTGGTACCTTTATACAAAAGGACAAATTCGAGATATTGATACATTAAAATACCCAAGTCTTAATGGTTTTTGGAAAGAAGAAATTGAACTAGCAACCCGATTGAATTTTCAACAAGAAATTGTGAATGGTGTTGTTTATCATAAAGCATTATTGGCATCATTTGCCCTTTTTCCAATTAAAGCAGGTACAGCAAAAATTGATTCTTATAAAGCAAAGTGTACGGTAATGACTTCATCCGCGTTTGGTTTTGGCCGCCCTTATCAGGCAACAAAAGTAAGCAAACCGGTAAAAATTGAGGTTATGCCTTTGCCAAAAGACAATCGGCCTAAAGATTTTACTGGGGCTGTTGGTGTTTACGATATGAAAGCAAGTCTTGAGCCGCAGCAAAGTGCGGTGAATCAGCCTGTGACTTTAAAGATTCGATTTGAAGGAAGAGGGAATGCAAAATTGATTGATTTACCCTCACTTCAGTTGCCACCCTCTCTCGAAGAGTATGATACAAAAGTAGATTCAAAGTATTTTCGAGATGGAAAAAGTTATAAAGAGTTTGAAATTTTATTGATTCCCCGTGAACCTGGAGATTTTGAAATTCCTGGTGTGAGTGTTTCACTTTTTGACCCTATAAAAAGTCAGTTTTATCAAAAGCAATCACCATCGTTTCATTTAAAAATACTTCCTGGAAACGGTCAAAAAGTCATTCCATCATCGTCAATGGCCAAGTCTTCGGAACCACAAAATGACAAGCCTCAGGTGCCAGGTCTTATTCTTGAGTGGTCTTCAGCACCCAACTCATCAACATTAGCTCGAGCTGTTGGGTGGTCGGCGGGGTACGTATTTGTCTTTCTTCTTTTGGGTTGGCGATCATGGGTTGAATTTGGTTTTAGGAAAAGTCGCAAAGATTTAGAAAAGATTATTCACATGCGTATTCAAAAGGTGAAGAGAAGTTTAAAAGATGGTGATTGGAGAGCTGTAGGGGTTCAATCAACAAATAGTCTTTACTCGATTTTAGGCGAAATTTCAGGTGAGGGTGGGGCGAGTCAGGAGTTAGAGAAACTTTTGCAAAAATCGCCGCCGTCTTTACGTCGTGAGCTAGCTCCTACTTTGAAGAAATTATTGGAATACTTTGAGACATTGAGTTTTGCGCCCGAAGATGTGGTTGGATCTTTA
>JAGRAB010000154.1 GCA_020435085.1 Bdellovibrionales bacterium
TTCCTTAACATCGCTTAATATTCGAATGGCTTCGTATTGATCGAGATCTTCTTTGCTAATAATCGCCTTTCTGGCAATTTCTGCATACCGTTTCAAATAGTCGGCAAATTCGGAATTAATTAATATAGGTGCGTGTCCAGCGGCTTCATGAACAATATCGGGAGCGGGTGTATAAAGAATATGATCAATGGATCTCATATCAGAGGCAATCGGTAAAATACCAAGAGATTGAAACTCCATAAATGCAGCTGGAGGAATAAAGCCGCTGACAGGTATAGCTCCCCAGCCAAATTCTTTGAGCTTTTCATTCATTTCTTCAATACGTGGAATTTTATTTGTTGTAATTCCTGTTTTTTCGAGTCCTTCAAGATAGCATGAATGTGCGTGCTTTGAAAGATAGTCACGCAGTTGGTGCATGATGTATCGCCATACCGCTTGATCTTCTGGTGAGTATTTCTCGTAATTTTGGTCGACAACATATTTACGGAGGTGTTTGGGTAAGTTATCAATAATTGCTTTCATATTAATTCACCATGCTCAAAAAAATTATAAATATGTGTCACCAGCTATTAAATAGTTTTTCAAATAGTCTTCAATTCCTTTTTCCAAAGGCCATTGGGGTTGGCTCAAGTGGGCTGTGAGCCATTGACTCATATCGGCCTCTGTAATGTATTGATACTGATTTTTTAAATTGTCTGGCATTTCAATCCACTCAATATTGAGTTCTTTGTTATTGGCGGTAAAAGCGGCACGAGTGAGATCTTTCCAAGTTCGCGCTTTTCCAAAGCCCATATTATAAACTCCAGAAGGGGCAGACTTTAATTGATAGAGTTCAAGCATCCATCGCGTGATGTCTTTGACATAAATAAAATCACGCATTTGTTCACCATCTTTGTAGTCGGGGTGATACGACTTAAATAATTTTACTTTTCCAGTCTCTTCAATTTGTTTTTGTGCCTTATAAGGGACACTGAGCATGCTCCCTTTGTGATATTCATTGGGTCCATAGACATTAAAAAAGCGAAGCCCATACCACTTATTAGGAGTGGGTGGCTGTTTTTCAACCCACATATCAAAATTGGCTTTTGATCGTCCGTAAGCGTGAAGGGGTGTATAGGTACTGGTGGGAACTTTATCATCAAAACCTTGGTTGCCATCACCATAGACGGAAGCACTGCTGGCATAGATGTAAGTCACATTTTTATTCAAACACCAATCAAAGAGGTGGCGTGTGTATTCAGTGTTATTGACTCTTAAAAACTCTTCATCAGTAACTGTTGTTGAGGAACTTGCCCCCATATGGAAGATGCAATCAATAGAGTCATGAGTGTTTTTCAAATAATTAAAAAGTTCATCACGATGAAGAAACGAGTGAAATTGACGTTTTTTAAGGGTTTCTTTTCGCTCAGAAAGGTCAACGGCATCACAGACAATAATGTCATGAATTCCAGCCTCATTGAGCTCCCAAACCATCGCGCTTCCAATAAAGCCATTGCCTCCAGTGACTATAACCATCTCAACTCCTTAAAGATTCAGGAAATAACTATCATTATATAGATAGAGCTGAGTAACGTTTAGAGAGAAATTGCGCTTGGCGTTAGTAGATTTTAAATGTCTTCTCTGTGGCCGTCGACAAGAGTGAGTAAGACACGCCCTAATTTTTTTTGTTTGAGGGATTGATGAAGTTTTTTGGCTTGATCAGGGTCTACATTTCCAGGTCTCATAATTTGAGTTTGGACAAGGTCATCCATAACTTTTTGAAGGTCGGAGTGTTTGGCTCCTTTGGAGCGACTCTTCATAATTTCATCAACAATATTGATGAGTGCGTTTCCAGTGACTCGATGAGATTGATTGATGGTCAATGCTCGTTCTCGAAGATCTTGAAGCTCTTTTCCGAGAGAAGATTTGCCATGGAAGGCTTTTTTTAGAATGTCAATATAAAGGTATTGAAGGTCATGTATATGTTTTTTAGTTCGTGAATTCATTCGTGAGTCGCGCCGGCTGGCGGTATCACTGATAATCGTATTAAATGTTTCACGCTCATCAAGGGGACAAATAACCTCAGTGCCATCGATAAAAAGTTCAATAGGGAATTCTCTTAAAAAATTTCTCATATTATAAATTGCAGGACGGTTAACACCATCGGCAACTTTGGCTATTTTTTTGTAGGTTTTCATTTTTTCGAGAAAGCTAAATTCTTTAAAAAATGCTTCAACGGCATTTAAATTTTTGTTCAAGAGGAGTTCTCTTTCATTTTTTCGAAAGCCTACCTGATAGAGAAACTGATCCTTCAGATAGTAATCATAATAGCGATCAAACTTTTCAAGAATAGGATGCTGTTTGAACTCAGCTAAAGGTTTTTTGATTTTTGTTTGTAAGTAATCAACGAGCTGTGCAAAAACTTGAATAGTAAGCTTTGCTTTTGCTTTTTGTTCGTTGAGGTTTGTAGAAAACCGGTCATCATCATCATATCGATACTGGTCATGCCGAAGGCCAAATTGTCGAACACTTCCGTAATCAATGATACCTGCCGTTGCTAAAACATTATCGCCATCCCAATCTAACCATGCAAATATATACTCACGTTCTAATTGGGCAGCAAACTGAGCAAAGCTTTCACAAATTTCTTCTAGAAACAAACGATAACGACTTTTGTATTTGACAGAAAAATCCCAATCCCCATTTTTATTTTGGCGATCAATCAAAAAGTCAGTGGCTCTCTTAAGAGCATCATAGTTATTTTGTTTTAAATACATGAACAAATGAGCTGGTCGAAATAAATTTTTTGAAGCTCTTACTCCAATGCCGCAGCTATTACCAGTGTCAACAATAGCAAGCATGCGTTCCGTATTAATGGAGTTTTCATGCATAATTTCAGACATAATGGCAGAGCCATAAAGCTCATCAATTTCAGCAAGGCCACATCCATAACCGAAATCAGTGTTTCCAGATTCCAACGGGCGTCCCGCCTGTACAGCTCCTGGTGCGAGAGATGTCACTCCAGTTCCACGACTGCTGACATCCCAGGTAACGCCTTTGTTTTTAACAATACCATTCCAAACACAGCGACCGTCTCCAGAGGTTTTACCGGTTTTATCGTCGTGTTGAAGTTGAAGGTATCTTGTGGCCATGTACTTATGTTTTTTCAGGACTCGTTGAGGATAAGAAATATTATTTTCTTGATCGAATTCGTTGATGATACGAATACAAAAAGTTTCTAAAAGTTTTAACTCCAACTTTTTATTCATTACGTGGGGGTGATCTTGTGGCAAAAGCCCCATTTCTTTTGCAAGGTTGTAATTAAACCAAGCGATTTTTCCACTGTTCAGTTGGCGAGCAGAATATAAAATACAGTTTTCAGGCATAGCTTTTTGCCATGGATGGGTGCCATCTAAGACATCAAATTGAGAATATTCATTTGCTGGGGAGAACTGACTTATTCGATAAGCCCGTTGCATCCGTTGCTGCCTCATTCTTTCAGCTCCTTGCTGAAACTGGTGAACTTTTCCGAGCGAGGCGGTTCAAATAAAAATAAAGCCACATCTACCCGTATAAATGCTGATCGGCACCTGGAATCAAATATTTAGAGAGGTGGTCGAGAATTCTGGACTAAGATCTAATCAGTTCACTTTTAAATGGCTGTCGCCTTTTTTCCAGCCAGCCGCGCAGAGTTCACCAGATTTTAAACCACTTAAAACGCGAAGAATTTC
>JAGRAB010000155.1 GCA_020435085.1 Bdellovibrionales bacterium
CCTCGACCTTGGCAAGGTCGCGCTCTAGCCAACTGAGCTACACCCGCTTGAATAGTAAAGAAGAAACAAAATAAAGTGAGAAGAGGACGGAGTCAATTTAAAAAAAGAAGGTAAGGGGTTTAAAAACCCCTTTTATTTTAGGGATTTGCTTCATTACTAGTAGCTTTGGAGATTTTTTTTGCAGCTGGTTCTTCCATATAACGAGCAATGGCATATCCGCTTTCTTGCTCTAAGATCACGTAGAAAGATCGCTCTAAAAATATGGGAAGAGAACTTAATGACCCACTGAGCATGACTCTGCCAACAATTTGACCTTTTTCTGGATTATAAATGCAAATGCGTTTTTCTACACAAGGAGACCAAATTGTCCAACCCTTATATCGCCATTTCATTTGGAGCTCTTCGATGAAGTTACCACTGAGTCGAGCCGACCATGGATCTTGAGTATTATTTTTATTGTTCAAGTCAAATCGCCATAAACGGTTACCTGAATCAAGGTCAACAACGTGTTGATAAGAATCTGTTGTTGTGAGGACCGCTCGATTATAGATAGGAATATAACTCGGTGGACTTGCTAAAGGGTGTTCCAAATCTGTTTCATGAATTTCATTCCCTCGTGCCAATTGGAATGTTTTGAGTTTTCCTTCTTTAAGAGCCACCAAAGCTTTTCCATCAGCAAGAACAGCAGGGCCGATGACTGGGCTAGAAAGGTTTTTTTGCCACTGAATTTTCATGGAGGGCATTGAGACGGCAACAAGTCGCTCTGCTGAAGCAAGAAAGAGAAGTTTTTCATCAGAACTGTAGCTCAATTCTGTATTTTGTTTTAAATTTAAATCTTCAGAGTCTTCAAGAATTTTACCAGATTCACGATGAATTTTAATAAGCTGAGTGAGAAGGCTGGTTTTCTTTTTATCCGTCATGACCTTTGTTTGCTTAACAATATACATGTTTTCATCTGTAGAGAAAGCGTCAGATAAAAAATGGCCTTCGATACGGGTGGTCCACCTCAGTTTTCCTGTTTCTATATCTAATGCATAAATATGACCACTAGGGTGAATGAGGTAGATTAGTTTTTTATCAGCTAAGGGATCTATAAAAAAAGAGGATCCACTGGTGAGTTCGCTTGAAAATGTCCAAAGTGTTTGTCCTTCAAGATTGGCGGCTCGAACCACTCCCGTTTCGGTAAACATGATGACGACATTATTAAATAGTTTCCAGTGAACTTGGTTCAACTTTTTGTCCAGTTCAGTAAAAAGAGGTGTTAATGTTAATTCAACATATCTGCGATCTCGAGTTTCTCCAGAGTTTTCGGCAGAAAGACGATCCCACCCCATTCGAGCAGGAGTTTTTAATTTTAGATCTTCTTTTTTGAGAGGAGATTCATCAAAAAAAACTGGTTGATAAGAGTTGTCTTTTTTTCCAGCAAGGCCCTCTTGAAACTTTTTACTGCTATAAAGGTAAGGGTTATTGACAAGAACAGTATAAATAATAGCGACAGAGTAGCAAATCAGTCCAAAAAGTTGAATCCAAGTAGGACGATAGCGGTTTTCATATTCCATGGCCAACTCCTAAATCTCGATACTTTAAGGATTGGGTGCAAATATCGTTCGCGCCAAAGATTTCTTTAAAAGAGGTATCTTTCAACCCACGGCTGTAAAAAAATGAAGCGACCGTAACAAAGTTATTATCGGTCTTTTTTTCGTCACAAAGAGATCGAACCTCTAAAAAACGCAAATAAGGATTGCATCGAGCATCTTCAGCCAAATGACTTTTGAATTCATCTCCAACTTCTTTGGTTTCATGATTATAAATAAGAAAAGTGTTTTGTCGGCATTCATTGACTTTTGCTCCTGGAGTTAGAGCTAAAACAATACCTGCATTGTGAAGAGGAACGGGAAGGTTTGGTACAAGAGGTAAAACCTGCCCAATCACGAAGAGGCTGCCAAGAAAATAAGCCCAAAGTGTACTTGGCTCTGGGCGAATAAAGCTTTGGTAAATAAATTCTCTTTCGATACGTCGCTCTTCAAGAATAGCAAGAGGAAATACAAAGATAAATAAAAGCAACAGAGTCGGAGCAAAAAAGTTATCAATGTAGATGAGCATGAAGAGATAAGAAATCAGCGTGAGAAAAGATGTGATAAAGTAGCGGCCATCTTTAAAAAAGAGAGCAATCGGTGCAATAAATTCAATGATCGTTGAAAGAGCTGCAAACCACTCAGCAAGTTTTACTGGCATTTCCATGTATTGAAGAAACCAACGTCCAGTCAGCCATTCAGGAGACAGTTTTTGTGTGGCTGACGTTAAAAAATAGCTCACAATAAGAAGTTTAAAAGAAAGAGTTTTGCAAGGAATAAATAACCAAACAATAGAGAGCAAGAAATGAAGATAATGAATGTTTGCTGAAAGGCGGTAGTCTTGTAGGTATAATGTGGCTTTTAAGAGAGTTGCCAACAAGAAAAAGAACCACCCAATGCCAACAAGCCTTGAAGAAATTAATAAAACTGCAGCAATGATAGCAAAAAGAAGGTAGCCTCCAAACCCCACTTTGAGAAGTGAGAGGGGAACAGATCGAAACACATCACACGTTTCCATAATTGGCCAACACATAGGTGTTGAGGAGCTTGCATATTTGATAGGGAGTTTGTCTTGAAGGAACCAATGGACAAATGTCAATACGTGACCAAGGCTTAAAAGTATTCCAAAAATTCGGACAGTTGAGGATTTTTTAATTTCCCATAAGTTGGCTTTTAGAAATTCCATACACACCCATTTGAACCAAGTAATTTTTTAAATTTCCAATAACATCAAGCAGTTGTCAAAAACGAATCCTTAGGCACTGACATGGTGTGTATTACGGCTTTCTTCCTTTCCAGTATCCCCATGAATATTCGATACCAGAAAAAGCAGAGAGAACAACGCTGATCCATAAACCGTAGATTCCAATTTGAGCAATGGGAACTCCAAATAAGGGCTCGTAAATGAGGAGCATAGGGATAGAAAGCATCTGAAAGCCGGTTTTCCATTTTCCAAAAGGTTTTGCTGCAATGATAACATGATTGGCAGCAGCCACAGAACGTAAGCCTCCAATAAAGATATCTCGTGATGAAAGAAGAATAACAATAAAAGGATCTATTCTTTGCATCCAAAGCAGCATGGTGAGGGTGGGCAAAACAAGAAGTTTATCGGCGATAGGGTCCATAAATTGACCCATAACGCTTTCACAGTGGTATTTTCTTGCCCAGTAACCATCTAACCAATCAGTAAATGAAGCCAAGGCAAATAAGACCGCCGAAGCCCAGCCGGCCCAATCAAATTTGCTAAATAACAAGGCGACAATAAATACACCAATTCCAATGCGAGAATAGGTCGCAATCATCGGGAGTTCTTTTTTCCAGTCGAGTGTCTTCGAGGACATGGATTGACAGGGCCCTTTCATCATCAGAATAATTAAACTCAATTGTTATGAGGAAAAAGAACCCATGTCAGTAAGATCTTCAAAAATCATAGGAATGTGTTTGTGCGTGCTTACTTTTAAGGCATTTGCTGGTGAAGCCTCTATTCCTCATGCAGAATTTCCTCAATCTCCATTTTGGTCTAAAAAAGAAGAAACCTATGAAAAAATGCTCAAAGAGCGGTCGATTTTTGTATCAGTGAAAACGGTGAAGAACCCTCATCCTCAATTTAAGGGAGCAGAGCAGTTGCAAATTCTTGGTGCAGGTATTGTCAATAAGCATCGTGGGAGAAGTTTTCAAGTTTTAAAACAGTTTGATAAATGGTCGGAGATTCATGAAGTCATTGTTCAATCGACTTGGACGCCTGAGACGCACCGTTTATTTCTGCATATGAAAGCTTTTAATTACATGGCAAAAATGATTATGAAGGTTGAGGTGAAGACTGAAAAAGACATGGATACCATCTATATGCATGTACAAGAAGGGGCTTTTAAAGGGATGCGGGTCGCTTTTCGTTTAAAAGATGCAAAGAGTCGAAAAACGGAAATTTCCATGACAGCCCAATATGAATTCGACAAACTTCCAATGCCAAGATTTTTTATAGAATTTGGGTTAGAAGTTATTTTTCAAAAAATTGCAGAAAAAACGCGCTCCCATATTGAGCAGTCCTAGTAAGATCATCAGCAAAGACGTTTAAAGAGGAAATAGTGGCGAGAAAAAAAGGGCAAAAAAAAACAAATGAAAAAATAACTTCGGCACAAGAGCCGGTAAATCGTCGACGATTTCCCAGGGTGAATTTACAAAATCAAATGGATCAAGCCAAAGTTCTTGTTGGAGCCAAAGTCGATTGGCTCGATCAATGTGAAAGTGAAGTTTTTGATATTAGCTACAAAGGTGTAGCTGTAAACCGACCTCAAGTCTTCTCATTAAGAATTGGTGATACAACGGATCTTAAATTAACTCTTGGTAAGTTAGAGCCATGCACTTTGAAAGCCAAGGTCGTTTGGTTTAATGAACATATTGTTGGCCTTGAATTCTTGGATATTGATCATGTGGCAAGGATGACCATTGATGAATTTTTAGAAGATAAAATTATTGGGGCCCATATGGTGCCAGTTTCTCCTCAATATTTTTCTGAGAGTGTGGATTTTCAATATTGGTATCATGGTCCCAATAATACAAACGTGTTTCTTTGGGAGTCTGGAGATCATCGATTGACTCGAGCAATGGTTTCATTTGATGACCAGGCAATGATTTTTGAAGAAGGAGCCTTTCACCGGGCGGGTTCGGAGGTGGACTGGGATGTTCAAGCCAGTTATTC
>JAGRAB010000156.1 GCA_020435085.1 Bdellovibrionales bacterium
TGGGAATGGCTAATAAAATATTAAATGTTGCTGACCACGAACCCAAAAACATCCAACAAATAAGAGATGTCAAAACAGCTGACAAAATAAGAGTAAATACTAACTCATCTACTGACTCACGAATAAATTGAGTACGATCAAAATTCACACCCAGAACAGTTCCCTCTGGAAGTATTTTATTAATTTCACTCAGTCGTGCCAAAACACGATCAGCTGTTGCAGCTGCATTAACCCCTGTTTGTTTTTGAATCGCCATTCCAAGGGCTTTCTTACCGTCTAAACGTGAAATCCTTCTGATATTTTCAACACCTTCATAAATTTCAGCAACATCCTTTAGGCGAATAGGAACAAAATTAGGTGCCCCCCCACGACGGCTAATAATCATCTCTCGAAAATCTTCAACACGAGTGGCCTCACCCATAATTCTTACAGTATCTTCAGAATCACCGTATTCTAAACGACCAGCCGGAAGCTCTTTATGCTCTCGACGAATGCTTTCCAATACGTCTTTTGCTGTTAACTGATAACGAGCTAACTTTTTTGCATCTAAATCCACTCTCAGCATAGGTTCATGATAGCCAAATGCTCGAACTTCAGCGACGCCTTCGATTGTTGACAGTCGATCTCGAATTTGATCTCGAAATAAAATCATCAATTCGCGATCGCCAAGATTTTCAGTTTTTACATTCAAATACATAATGGGATCGTCTGCCGCATTGGATTTTGTTACGATAGGAGGTTCAACTGTTGAAGGAAGTTCTCTCTGCGCACGTCCTAAGAGGGTTTGTACTTCTTGTAGAGCAAAATCAACATTTCTATTTAATTCAAACTCCAATTGAATATTTGCAGATCCTCTGTCTGCTGTTGAATTAAGATATCGAATGCCCTCCATAGACACTAAAACACTTTCTACTGGTTCAATAACATCTTTTTCAATAACCGCTGGAGTCGCCCCTTCATACGTATAGCTGACACGAATTGTGGGAAAATCAATATCTGGGTTTTCATTGATTCCCATTTGGCGAAAAGAAACGAGTCCAAAAAAAATTAAACCAAACATGAGAATCCATGCAAAAACAGGACGTTGAATTGAAAGTTGACTTAATGTCATGGAAGCACTCCTGCCATAGTTTCAAGGTTGGCCCAAGTGACTTTAGCATTATAAAGCTGTTGGTCATAGTTTTGTCGTACCTGAAGGTAGTCCTCTAAAACTTTTAAGACATCTAAATGACTGACCAAACCTTGATTCGCTTCTTTAATGTGCTGTTTATAGTTTTTTTCCGCTAACTTTACAGCTTGCTCTAGTTTTGCTACCACAGCCTTTTGAAGGTGAAACTCTTTTGTTAAAGATTCAAAATTATTTTTAATATTCCGTTTTTCTTCTAAAAAATAATTTTCAAGTTTTCTCATCTCTAAATCTTTAATTTGTTTTTCAGAGATATCCTCTCCACCAGAAAATAAATTCCATTTTGCATTGATAGTTACATCCCAATCGGAATCCTTTAAAATTCCTGATCTTTCGATGTAATAATTGGCATCTAGATCCACGGATGGTAAAAACTGAGATCGAGCAACACCAACTTCTTTTTTTGAATTTTCTAAAGCGAGTTCTGCGGCACGAATTCTTGGCGTTTCTAAAAGAGTATTTTGCCATGCCAAAGGAACCTCTAATTTATTAAGGTCCAAATCATCAGAGAGTGATCCAAGTTCAGAAACCCCTGTTAAATTGAGTAAGTTTTGTTCGGCTCGAATAAGTTGACTTTCAATCTGGCTCAATTCAGCTCTTACACGAGCCAACTGACTTTCTGCTGACAAAACATCTGTTTGTTTATTACGGCCAATTTTTGCTCTTTGTTTTAATGTGGCCACACGCCGAAAAAGAGTCTCTTCTTGCTCTTTATATGTTGTTTGATTTTGTCGAAGACGAACAACTGTATAAAAAAGACCAGCCACTTCATTATAAAGATTTAATTCTTCGTTTTTTCTCTCCAACCGGGCAATTTCAGGCAGTTGACCCGCAATTTTGAGGGCATAGTATTCTGCTCCTCCTTGAAATAAAGGCTGAGATAAGGTGAGATATGAAGTTCTTTGATAGCCTTCTCCAAAAGCACCCACATCAGCCTGATCTCTCCAAACATTACTGGATGTCGCACTCAGTGAGGGAAGAACTCCAGCCATTACTTTAGATTTTTCTTTTTTTGCAATTTCCTCTTCAATCGTTTTGTCTTTCAATTTTGCTGTGTAAGACCGTGCTGCAGAAAAAAGCTGTTTAAGATTTGTTGTTCCTTGAGCATTAAGGGGGACTAAATTTAAAATAAAAAAAATTAACAAGTGCTTTAAATTTTGCATAGAAAAGCTCTCCTACTTGTCGATGAAATTACTATGTGTAAACTCGCTAAAGTCTAGATAATTTCAACAAGCATTATTTGTACCTAATTGCAAAAATAAGTGCAATCAAATAGGTATTCTGCAAATAAAGCAAAAGCTTGCCTCACCCAGTCAAATTTTTTAATTTTTTTGATTATTACTTCTAAAGAACAGTTAAGAAGACATATTGGTTATTTTAAAAAAAGAGGGAACCTACAAAGGTCCATTGATTGACAAAATCATTATAAATAGCCACATGCCACTGGCTTCCTTCACCAACTCCAACACCCCACCAAGTTTCATCATCTAAATTAGAATTATCTGGCTCATTCATATAAGAGTCATGAGTCACTGTAAGTCCAATCATCTTCACTCGCACACTCAAACCTGGACTAACTAAAATCACATCATCATTCACTGAAGAGTTTTCATAATCTCTCTTAGAAGCATCAACAGAAAATGTAAAATTAGGATTTACATATGAATAACCAAGGCCATAAGAAGTAATATTATTATCATTTCCACTTGGGTCATTAAGGTCGGCAGCAAGACCGATACGATGGGTTCCTTTAGGATTAATTAAAAAACCCATGGAATAAATCTCTTCTTCAAATCGAATTCCTAACCCAAAATTACCAAAAAATGCCCCGAGTGCTCCAGCAACTGTTGAATCGCATCCATTACAATCTCTGTCATAGTACCCGACAGCAAGCCCATACGACCCATTTCCGACCCCTGCCTCAACACCTGTACCATCCACATCTGGAGTGTTACTATTATCGTCATTGTCTCCAGTATCAAATTGTAAAGACAGTCGGTAAGCATCTTGGTAAGCAACCCCCGAAGGATTTTCTTTTGTATACCCATTAGAGTAATTAATATTAGAAGTGATTGATGGAGATGAAATCCCTTGAGAAACCGCTAAAAGATTTTCAATTGATGACGCATAAAGGGGACCACTCAAAAAAATAAATACTGTGCAAATTATTATATTTTTCATGACTTTATTTTAACTTAAAAATAGATGAAACCCTTGAGAGAAATGTTTTATTTATGAGATCCCAACTAAAGTCATTTCTGACAAAAGGCCAGTGTCTTAGTTGGCTTTATTGTTATCTACAAAACATGTTTTTGTGTTTGTATATAAGAAACTATGGCTTTTGTATGGTGAAACAATGTTTTCTCTATACCTTCATTCGTCATATCGGGTGATGCCGCTTTGATCATTTCTATCTTGCAGCACGAAGACATCATTGCAAAATGAATAACTCCTGCAAAAATACACTTCACTCCCCACATCAATGTTCCATCAGAAACCTCTCCTCCTTCAATTTGGTCTTTTAATACTTTTAAAAAATATTGAGCCCCTGGAGGACCTGCTTCAGAGCAAACCTCATCTTCCATTTCGCCATCAGGTTCAGGCACTCCTTCTGTCAACAGCATTTTCAATGTTGTTCGAACAGCAGCTTGGTCTTGCATAAGAAATCGATAAGTTTTCACTGTCATTTCAGCAATATCATTTGTTTCAGAAGCAATTTTTTCAATACCACGATCCAACCACTCTTGTTTTCGGTGAACTGTTGCCCAGTAAAGATTATGCTTGTTTCCAAAATGGTAATTAATTGCTGCAATATTTACTTCTGAGTGAGCGGCAATATCTCGAATAGAGGTTCCACTAAATCCAAATTTTGAAAAAAGCTCGCTCGCTGTCTCTAAAATTTTTTCTTTTGTTTCTAATTTTTCTTCTTTAGTCATACATCTATCCTAGACCCTAACATATCAGAAGATTTATTTTTTCGAATTCTTTTTATATTCAACTTTAAGTTTTTGCCTCTAATAAAAATTTTTAATCCATTTGTCAGATCTTCCGTAATTGCATAAGCACATGGCACCCACAAGAGAGCCAAAATAGTCCCACTCATAAGACCCCAGGCCATAGCCAATGTCATTGGAATAATAAATTCATCTGATCCACCAATTCCATAGGCCGTTGGCAATAATCCACTTACTGTTGTAAGAGATGTTACTATTACAGCTTTCAAACGCAACCCTGCAGCATCAACTAAAATTTCACTGAGTGGACGGTTGGGCTGACTCTCTCGCAAAGTTTCAATAAAACTAATAAGTACGATCCCTGAATTAACAATAATTCCACCTAATCCAATAACCCCTATCAATGCTAAAAAGCTGATTGGCCGGCCATGAAGAAAAAATGAAATCGCCACACCAATAAGCCCTAATGGAATTGTTGTTAAAATAATAAGAGGGCGAATATATGAACGAAATAAAAATACGAGAAGTGCAAAAATACCAATAATTGAAAGCACTAACGCCTGCATAAGTGATTCAAACGATTCTTGTGTCCTCTCTCCTTCACCTCCAAAATCAAGAGTCACATCTTTATATTTATCTTTAATCGCTGAAAAAGATTGAGCAACTATTGCATTGGCTTGAATAGACGTAATAATGTCATCATTAATATTTGCTGTTACGGTTTTGGCTCTTTTAAAATCAAACCTCTTAATTTGTGGAGTTTGTGATCCCTCAGTGACTGATGCCACTTGAATCAGTGGAATTAAATTTCCCATCGGATCAGATACTTTTATACTTTTTAAATCTTCTAAACTTGTTCGATCTTTATCATCTAGACGAACGAAATAATTGACATCTGTATTATCAATATTCACATTTCCTAAAATATCTCCCGCCACAGCTGTTTTTACTGTTGCTCCAATTCGCGCTAAATCTAAATGTAGGCGTCCTGCTTTTTGTTGATCTATTGTGATTTCATATTCATTAGATCCATAAACATCATCCAGACGAACATCAAAAACACCTTCTGTTTTTTTAAGATCATTCATAATCGTGTTTGCAACCTCATCAATTCGGTTCACATTATTTGACCTAAAAATCGCTGTTACCGGAGCCCCAGCCGGAGGCCCATTAATCATTGCTTCAAAGCTTAAGTCTTTAAGACCAGGGATTTCAATTTGTCGAAGCTGTGCTAAAACATTATTAGTAATGAGTGTATTTTTTGCTTCTTCACTCATAAACAAATAAACAATACCAACATTTTCTCCTCGTCGTGATTTTGGATCTCCAAAATCTGACTCAGAAACCCCTACTTTTGCTGCTAAATGAAGAAGATTTTTGTCTAACTTTTCTCGAATGGCATATGAAAGCTCTTGTATTTTTTTATCTGTATTTTCTATTCGCGCCCCTTCTGGAAGCTCCACACGAGCAATATAAATTTCTGTCTGATCAGCAGGAAAGAGAATAAATTTATTAACAACTGCAATCATAAAAATAGAACCAAAAATAAGCCCTGTAAACATACCTAATGTCAAATAACGATGGTGAATTAAAAACTTCACAAGCGCGTTGAATGGGCCAACCACAATATCGTTAAACCAGTCTTTTTCATTTTCACGTTTTTTACCAGGAGTTTGAGCTGATTCACCAATAAGAAGACGAACCGGAAGCAAAAGAAAGCTTTCAAATAAACTAATCAATAATGCCACTGAAACAACTATTGGAATTCCTCTTATAAACTGCCCAATCACTCCCTTTGTCACCAACATTGGTAAAAAAGCAGCTATTGTGGTCAAAGCTGTTGCAGAAATTGGTAGCCAAAGCTCCTTAATCGTCTCTAAAGCTGCATCATAAGGCTTTACACCCTCTTTTTTAAGACGGTCAAAGTTTTCAGCAATAACCACAGCATTATCCACAAGCATCCCTAATGAAATAACCATGGCCAGGATAGTAATGGTATTCAAAGTCATTCCATTTGCAGACATGTATCCAAAGGTTGCTAAAATCGATAATGGCAATGAAATAGCCGCCATAACACCAACTTTACCTGGAAGGAAAACTAAGAGAAAAAAGACAACTAATATAAGTCCTGCCAAACCATTGGAACTTAAAACATCAACTCTATTTTTAACTCGAAGTCCCTCATCATTATAAATGTAGAACTCCGCCTTACCTGCATATTTTTCTTTGAAGGTTTGCGTAAGGGCATTGACTTCATTGGCAAGATCAATGATATCAGCACCTCCTTTTTTTGCGATAGTAATTAAGGTCGCAGGCTTCCCCTCATATAGAGCCAATGTTACGGCATCTTCCTCACCATCAACAATTTGAGCTACATCTTTTAAAAGCACTCTTTCACCAGAAAAATTAGAGCGAATCACAAGGTTTTCTAGCTCTTCTACAGATTTCATTTTTCCTTCAATTTTAACAATGGATTGGTGGTCACTTGTTTCTAAGTTTCCCCCTGGAATATTCACGTTCTGTGCTTGAATTTTTTGCGTCACTTCAAACAAACTCACATGGAGATTCTCTAATTTCTTTTTATTGACAAGAATATTAAATTGTCTCTCTCGGTACCCGGTTGTGGTAATGCTCGCTATTTTTTTATTATCTTCTAACTCCTCTTTAAGTTCATGAGCAATTTTATCTCTGACTCGGTTTTCATTGGAACCAACAACAGCTAATTCAATAACCGGAAATT
Organism: Bdellovibrionales bacterium; assembly: GCA_020435085.1. Taxonomy (GTDB): domain Bacteria; phylum Bdellovibrionota; class Bdellovibrionia; order Bdellovibrionales; family UBA1609; genus JABSOQ01. Next base: position 6,881 of record JAGRAB010000156.1, read on the forward strand.
CATCTGATTTGACTTCTAAAAAATGAGGCGGGTTTTCTAAGTCTGTTGGCAAGTCTGAAACTCGGTCCACTGATCGTTGGAGATCGGAGACAACTTCTTCAACATCATATTTATCAATATCAACGATTGTGACAATACGACTCACACCTGTTTGACTCACTGATTTTACTTCTTTTAAACCACGAACTGTTCGAATTTCATCTTCAATTGGTTTGGTAATTTTAGACTCAATATCATTCGCAGAAGCACCTCGATAATATGTGGTTATTACAACGTGACCAATGTTAACTGTGGGAAATGACTCTGAGCTTAGATTTTTCATCCCTCCCCATCCAAACAATGTCAGCCCTAACATAACAACAATGGTAAACTTATTATTATCAATAAAAAACTTGGCTAAATTCATAAGATCTCCGAGCTCTAAATATTATTTTGAGGACAAGG
>JAGRAB010000157.1:0-3563 GCA_020435085.1 Bdellovibrionales bacterium
CTGGTATTTGAATTGCTCTATAAAGCCCTCGAAAGGAACAGTTTCAGAACATCGGAGTCATAGGGATTCCTACGCTTTTGGAACATTACCCTCATGGTGTACGCACTGAAAGTCTTCCGTAGTTCGAAGTGCCGGATTTTGGCATGTCGAAAAAAAGTTAGACAGAACGTGCCTTCTTTATCTTTTTTGTGGGGCAAACTTGTTCTTACCCAAAAAAACCAAATAAATACCCAACCACAAAAGGTAAAACTGTGGCAACGGCCCATTGGGTTTCACTGAAACGAAAGATTTTTTGTCGTCGTACTTCTTGAGCTTCAAGAATTTCTAAGTGATGAACCTCGTCTGACAACTGAAGAGCTTGTTTTGAAAACATTTGTCGACTCACCCATTTTTTTAATGGTCTTCCGAGAGTCTCAATAAACTCAATCCCTAAAACATTCATATTAAAATGATCGCTATCAACTTTTAGCCAAACGACTTTCCCTTCAACTTTTAAAATTGTCGAACCTAAAAAGCGAAGTTCGACTTCAATGATTTCTCCAATCTGAAAGCCCTTATAACTCCCTTGGCGAATTTGAAGTCCTGTGCGACTGATATTATGAACCCAATCTAAGGGATATTTTTTATCTTGAATTTTTAATTGCCAAAGCCTTTTATCTCGAATCATAAAACGATGAAGTGATCTCAAGTTCTCAGAAACCAAACTATGATTGAATGTTGAAACAGAAAGCCCTTGCATAACTAACCCCTTTTTTAAAGTCCCCAAAGATAGAATACTCTTCAAACACTTCAAGACTCGGGCCAAGCGAGCGATGGATGATTTACAGTAGAAACCCTCGTGTTGTCAGCTTCCTTCACGACTCATTTTAATAAAATAGCTTAACTACTCAAAATTTATAGAAAATTTGATTCTGTGAATTTATCTGCAGTGCAAAAAAGATCTGCGCCTCAGAGAGAGATTATTATCTAAGATAAAAAAAGAGTGTTTCATAATGAAACACTCTTAAAGAGACTCATACGTCTATTTATTTGATTTATTCCACATTAAAGTGAATCACCCGCATATCACTATCAGATTCATTGTAATGCTCTCGGTAATAACCCACCGCAGATGGTGATTGATCTTCTACAAGAACCTCGTAGGAATCGCCAGCGTACTCTAAGAAATCTTTTGGATCTCTTCCCGCATGAGGAATCACACCCTTTTGGCCATGAATACGTATTTCTGAACTTGCATCTTGAGTGAGCTTAAATACTACACGAACAGGTTTTTTATGTTTTCCAATGGACATTTCTTTTGGTGATGACCAACCGATACTACCATCTTTGTTTTCCCAAAGACGAATCGTAATTACAGGCAATACACTTAAACGAACTGTCTCCATGTAATGAACAATTCCTGATTGTTGACCAATCAATCGCACACGAACAGTCTCATTATCAAAAGACTCCGCCAGAGAACTCGTAGAGATCACTAACTCGAGAACATCTTTGTTTTGCTCTTCGCCAAATTCACCAATAGCTGTTTGCTTTTTTAATTTCCCTTGAATTTCAACACCTTTTCTTTGCTTTGCAGTTTGGATATCGACAGTGACACCTTCATGAATGGTAAACGGAATATCTAAAGCTTTTACCAAAGCCTGTGAATCGCCTAATTCTAACTGAACTTCAGATTGTTGAAATGAATTTCTTGTTAAAACTTCTGAGACACCAACAGATGGAACTACTGATACCAATAAAACACTCACTACCCATTGAAATAAAGGACTCATATTTTGCCTCCTAAACCTAGCCGGCAAGATATCACACTTTTGTTTTTTGTAGTCTTTTTCAGGTGAATATGTAGAAAGTCGTCTTTTTATGATAAAAATTACAAATAGTTCCATCCATGATTTTTAACTTAGCTACCTTAGGTCTTATTTTTCTAAAGCTGGCGGCAGTAAATTTATTGGGGTTTGAGTCGATGGAGCAAAGAATGTGTCATAAGCAGCGTTTGGAGCCAATTTTTTTGACCAAATTAAAAAAGCTTTCGCCGTATTATTATTAAATAAATCTTTAGCATCGTTTGCCGGTATGGTTGGAGTCATTTCAGAAGCACGCAAAATATTTATAATTCCATTATCGACATTGATAATTTGTGGCTCTTCCTTATCCGCTTCTATCGCAAACTTTGCTCCCGCCGCTGCATAGGTCATGTCGATTCTCATAATATTGTTAAACCCTTCAAATGTCTCCGTGTATAAAGCTCGAGAAGGATTTCTATTATAAACATCAGCGGCAAACTGATAACCTTTTTGAAGAGTAAAGACTGCGGCGGCATTCACGTCTGGCTCATTAAGTTCTTTATTGAGTCGCCTTGTTAAATACGCCGACATCCAAAAATGATAGGGTTTCCCCAGATCGCAATGAGTCTGGATATTTTGAGGATAGCTATACATTCGGTCCAAATCTCTTGATTTTAAATCAAGAAGTGGAAGCATCGCTGCGATCGCAGTTAAATATATACCTATAGGATTTTTTACTTGTTGCAAATCATATATCCTACGATATAAATTGGGGCCGCTTGAAGAGATGATTCCAACAACGTCCCATGTCATCTCCTTAGCTTCCGCTTCAGAAAATCCTGATTCAATAAAAGAATCTTTTAAATCAGAAAATAAATCTCCTTGAGGTGGATTTTTATCCCTATATTTTTGATGTATTTTTTTTACAGCAAGATGCAAGCCTTTGCCGTAATCTTGAGAAAATAAGACTTTCTCATAAACATCAGTAAGCATCAAAAAACCATTAAGCACTCCTCCAATAGAGATGGCCCTATCAAGTTGTTTGGCGCATTTTGCAACAAAACTTGGGTTTGCTCTCAGAGAAAGACAGGCCATCATTCGATTCATAGAAGTATTTTTACTATTTGCCGGATTTTTTTTATCTTCATTTTTTAAACTTTGAACTACTCCATTAAACCACTGAATATGCTTTTCTTTTTGAGAGCTATTCATAGGAGTATATTCATCTTGAATCATTTTTTTTAAATCTTTCTCTGAATAAGAGAGGCTTCCTAAAGCTCTTGGCAAAACTTTGCTTCGCAACTCTTCATCCGCAATCCAAGACAAAGACCATGCATTAATTTTCTCAGGCAATCTTTCTTTCAAGTTATTTTTAAGCTTTGGCATTTCATTATAAGAAAATTGTTTTTCGTAATGAAAATTGGCATTAAATACCCCTTCATAATTCGTCCGATCACAAAATTCTTTGATGTCTGAACTTAATCCTGCTGCGATGACATCTCTAAACTCAGTAAGTGTTTTTTGAAAAGGGCTTTCGCATTGATCCAACGACTTTTGCGCCCACAAATTGCCAGAAGTAAAACCTAGAATTAGAATTAGAACTAAATTACCCATCTTAATCTCATCGGATTTTTTTAGGCTTTATTTCTATCAATTTCAGGCAATCTTCTAGATGATGGTCCTAACATCACTTGTCGAAAACTTAGGATGCACCCACTGTATAATCAAGAAACTGGCCCCCCTAATAAAACGTCTTCTTGTTTTTTGCCAAATTTAACA
>JAGRAB010000157.1:3612-4768 GCA_020435085.1 Bdellovibrionales bacterium
TCGCCAACAATGTAGTCCGTCCCCAAAGAGTCGGCGTATTTAAGTAGCCCACCTCGAAATGGAGGAAAGCCTGTCCCCATGATCATAGCTAAATCAACAGCTTCCGGTGTCTCAACAATATGATCTTCAATAAGTGCTAAAGCCGCCTCATTGATCATCGCAAAAACCCCTCTTTCAATACATTGCTTTTCACTCAAAGGATTTGTTGGATTTTTTAGGCCCAACTCTTGATAAATAGACGTGTCCACTCCGGTTGATTTTCCTTTTTCATCATAAAGATAAAAACCTTTTTGCGTCTTTTTACCTAATCGATCACTCTTTGCTAATTTTGTTGCCACATCAGGCACTTCAATCCGCTCGCCCAATGCTTCTTTAAAGATTTTAACCACCTTAATACAAACATCAAGACCCACTTCATCCATCAAGCGAAATGGTCCCATGGGCATACCAAATTTATGTGTGTACCAACGATCGACTTTTTCAATCTCCATCCCTTCAGCAAGAAGATGCATCCCTTCAATCATCCATGGCATTAAAAGTCGATTCACTAAAAAACCAGGCCCATCTTTAACAACGACCGGAGTTTTTCCCATCTTTTTGGCCAACTCGAACACTGTTGCCGTTGCCACATCACTGGTCTTTTCACCGCGAATCACTTCTACTAAAGGCATCATATTCACAGGGTTAAAAAAGTGCATACCGGCAAAATTTTCTGGGTGCGGATGTGCTTCTGCCATTTCTGTCACACTCAAAGACGAAGTGTTGGTTGCAATCACACACTCAGGCTTACAGTGTTTGACTGTTTCAGCAATCACTGCTTTTTTAATTTTCATATCTTCAACAATGGCTTCAACAACTAAATCCATTTGCCCAAACCCTGAATAATCAAGAGTCCCTGTGATATGAGCCATTTTTTCTTTAAACTCAAAATCAGTCATGCGTTTGCGTTTTAATTTTTTCATCCATACATCATTAGCTTGTTTATAACCCAAGGCGAGAGCTTGGTTGCTAATATCTTTCATTCGAACTTCAACACCTTTATCTGCAGCCACCTGAGCGATTCCACCACCCATCGTTCCTGCACCAAGAACTGCCATATGCTTAACATCTAAAGGCTTTACGTCTTTTCCTTCAACACCCGTTTGTTTTTTTACAG
>JAGRAB010000158.1 GCA_020435085.1 Bdellovibrionales bacterium
TTGTGTGGAGTTATCAAAAAAAACGTTGTTTTCCTTTCCCCACTTATCCCAATGAGATGATGTAACTTCGCCTGAGGTAGTTTCGTGCAAATAATGTTTTTCATACAATCTCTTTTCAATTTCTTCTGGACTCAATGCAAACTCCTAATTTTTAAATAATATTTTCATTTGCTTCATAAATCATGGGCTTGGTTTCTATACATTGTGGGAATCGTTTATTGTAAAATGTCACTGAATCAATCTTTTTCTGGAGTTGAAGTTTTCATGTTAGTGATGTTCAGCTTGCATTACCGCAGTAACTCTACTTGTGGTTCACTTCGTACTTTCATCAAATTATTTTTAGTTAAAAGTGCAACTGTTTCATCTAAATTTAACACTGTATCACTAGAGCTGTATTCACAGTTTAAAATTCTCTCTTCACTGGACAAATCGCCTCTGAGTTCGGGCAGCATGGATCTAACGGCAAAATAGGATCCCTTTTTCACTGTAAAGGGAGCCTCCTCATCAGAAATCAAAATTTCATGCATTTTTTCGGCAGGTCGAATTCCAGTGATTTCAATTTTGATATTTTGATTACCAATGAGGGCTTTGGCGATATTTTCTACAGTCGCAGCAGGAGCAATTGGAATAAAGATCTCACCAGGTTCAGCATCACGAATGGCTGCAAATACAGTGTCCACCGCCTTATTGATGCTAATCAAAAACCGAGTCATACTTGGAACTGTGATTGTAACAGGGCCACCAGACTCAATTTGCTTGTGAAATAGAGGGATTACAGACCCTCTGGATGCCAACACGTTTCCGTATCGTACGCAAATAAAGCGCGTGTTTTTATTTAAAATATTAGCTGAAGTGAATATTTTTTCCATCAGTGCTTTAGTCATTCCCATGGCATTCACAGGCTTTGCCGCTTTATCAGTACTGATCCCAACGACGGTTTCTACTGGGTAATCATTTTCTTGAATGGCACGCACAATATTTTGTGCACCGATACAGTTAGTGAGAACCCCTTGGTGAGGAAAATATTCGCAAGAGGGAACTTGTTTGAGGGCTGCAGCATTGACCACAATGTCGACACCTTTCACGGCGGAACAAACGTCGTCGAAGTTTCTGATATCACCAATTCGAAACTCTAAGCATTTATTAAAATTTTCGTAGACGGCTTCATCCATACCCATGATTTTGGTCATGTAAGAAACTCTCATATCATGCTGCTTGGCTTCGTCCCTTGATAGTACGATGACTTTTTTAGGGTTTCCATGCTCGCCAGAAAGGACCCGATGAACGAATATTTTCCCCATAGATCCGGTGCCACCTGTGACAAGTACCTTTTTCCCCTCAAAAATCATTGGAACTCCAAATTTTGATTGCATTAAGTGCATTTATTTAGCTACGAATACCAAGAGAAATCTATATAATGGTAAGGGTCTTTTGACAAACTGATTCATTGAAGAGTGTTTAGTCTTACTCAGCCGCTTGCCATGATGCATCAAGCTATTGGGGCAAAAGGTTTCTTATAAGGAAATCATTTTAGAAAGAATTAAAATTGGGGCTTTCATGGTTAGAGTACTAAATTTAATTGTAGCTATCATTTTACTATTAATCTGCTTGATACCCATGTTCATAACAGCTTTATTGATATTCGTTGTCTCCCCGGGGCCTGTGATTTACTGGTCAAAGCGGGTGGGGAGAAATAACTCTCTTTTTTTAATGCCGAAATTTAGGTCGATGAAGTTAGAAACTCCTCAGGTAGCGACACATCTTCTTAAAGATACATCTCAACAGATGATATCTGTGGGGCCCTTCATTCGAAAAACAAGCTTAGACGAGTTACCTCAGCTTTATTCAATTATTAAAGGGGACATGAACTTCATAGGGCCTAGGCCAGCGTTATTTAACCAAGATGATCTGATTGAAGAAAGAACGAAGAGAAATGTTCATAGCCTAACTCCTGGCGTTACGGGCTGGGCCCAGGTCAACGGGAGAGATGCCGTCTCCATTCTTGAGAAAACAAAGCTGGATGAGTTTTATCTGAAGAATAAATCGCTAGGTCTAGATTTCAAGATTCTTCTACTGACATTACTAAAAGTCTTCAAAATGTCAGACGTGAGCCACTAGGAACTACTTGCGGTGCCTTAAGAACTCGGGTAATTCTGAGGGTCTTCTTTTCTCTAGTATTTTGAAAATATGAATCGGATCTTCATGGAGGTTATGTGTTGAAAAAACCGTACGTAATTGCCGAAATGGCTCAAAGTTTTGAGGGTGACCCTCAGTTGGTTCGCAAATTAATTAAAACAGCTAAAAAGTCTGGAGCAGATGCTGTTAAGTTTCAAATTTTTAAACCTTCAGAGCTTTGCACAGAAGATTATGAATACTATTCACTTTTTCAAGACTTAATGATTTCTGAAAGAGATCGGGTAGAGCTCATTAAGTATTGCCAAGAAATATCTATTGACTTCATGGCTGATATTTTTGGGTTGGAAACTTACTCGTGGCTTGTTAAGAACAAAGTAGCTGCAATTAAAATTCATAGTACTGATATTAAAAATTATCCTCTCCTAAGAGGGATTAAAGGGTTCCATGGCAAGATCGCCCTTTCTGCTGGTGGGAGTAGTTTAGCTGAATTAGATAAGGCAATTGAAATTCTAAAAGGCTGTGACTTGGTTTTGATGCCTGGGTTTCAGGCGGAGCCCAATTTATTTTCAGATGTAGAATTAAACAAAATTGAATTTCTAAAGAATAGGTATGATATACCTGTCGGATATGCAGACCATTTGGATGCTTCGGAAAAAATGGCAGTTGTCCTTCCTGCAATGGCATTTTTAAAGGGAGCGGACTATATAGAAAAGCACCTGACTATTGAAAGAGAAACACTTGAGTTGGAAGATAGTATTTCAGACCTTAATCCTGGTGAGTTTAAAGAGATGTTATATTATATCGATGGAGTCTCAAAATTTGCACACACTTCTGATTCCTTTAAGCTTTCTGAGCGTGAAGAGGCCTACCGCTTAAGATCTAAAAAAGTTCCGGTGGCAGCGTCAGAGCTTAAAGAAGGACACAAATTGAAAATTGAGGATATGGCTTTAGTTCGGGTAGGTGTACGACCGGATGAGGTTCTTGATTTAGAAGAGTTGGAGGGCAAGGTGATTGCAAAGGGGTTGGGTTATTTTGAGCCCATTACTAGAGGGTGTTTAAAATGAGAGTTGTTGCCTCTCTCGCCTGCAGAAATAACTCCAACAGACTTTATGGCAAACCATTGCAAAAGTTGGGACCTACGCTAACAGTTGTTGAATACATTATCCGTCGGCTAAAAGAGGTTCCGCAAATTGATGAAATTGTTTTAGCAATCAGTGAAACTAAGGATAACTTGATTTACACAGACTTGGCTGAAAAGCACGATTTAAAATACGTTTTGGGTGATGATAAAGATGTATTGAAAAGGCTTATCGATGCTTGTCGATTGGGTGACGGGGATACAGTTTTTCGAATGACATCAGAGTCTCCGTTTCCTTTTTTGGAGGGGATAGAATCAGCCTTAAAATCTCATAAACAAGAAGCGGCTGATTATACAACCTATGCAAAATTACCTGATGGGTCTTCATTTGAGCTAATCAGTTTAAAGGCATTAGAGAAATCTCACTCACAGGGTGAGGATCGACACCGGTCAGAACTCTGCACATTGTACATTAATGAGAATCGCGACCAATTTAAGCTCAACATCTTGAATGTGGATGAGCTTTTTCAAAAACCAGATTATCGTCTTACGATTGATTTCCCGGAAGATTTAATTCTTTGTCGCAAAGTCGTTCAGCAATTTGGCGAAAATAACTATATCCCTTATAGTCAACTCATTCCATTTTTAATGGAACGACCAGATCTTCTTAAAGTGGTGGAAGGTCTCAATGATGAGGAATATGTGAAACCCTACTTTTAGGAAGTAATCATGATTTTTGAAAAGTCAGACTCTTATCGAAGAAAAATTCACAATCTGATCCCTGGAGGAGCGCACACTTACTCAAAAGGGGATGATCAATTCCCCGAAGTTTCTCCTGCAGCGATTGCTCGAGGTAAGGGTGCTTATGTCTGGGATTTAGATGGTAATAAATATTTGGATTGTTCAATGGGTTTGACATCTGTCAGTTTGGGCCATGCCTATGAACCTGTTCTGGAAAGAGTTCGGGAAGAGCTTGAGAAAGGTGTTAATCTTCAAAGACCATCTTACATTGAATGCGAAATGGCTGAAAAATTTTTATCGTTGATACCATGTCACGACATGATTAAATTTGCCAAAAACGGCTCCTCAGTGACGACAGGAGCAGTGAAGGTTGCAAGAGCTTTTACCGGTAGAAAGTATGTTGCATTTCCCTCAGATCATCCATTTTACTCCTATGATGACTGGTTTATTGGTGCGACGGCCTGTAATAGGGGCGTGCCGGAGGAAAATAGGGCCCTGTCTTTAACTTACAATAGTCAGAATCTCGATGAATTGGAAAGTCTATTTGAGAAGTATCCCAATCAAATAGCTGCGGTAATATCTGAGCCAGAAAAGAATATGGACTCATTGAAGTTTGATCTTGTTGAGTTAATCAAAATGACTCAAAAAAACGGAGCTTTATTTATTCAGGACGAAATGGTGACTGGTTTTAAAACTGATTACCCTGGAAGTATTGCTAAGTACGGAGTAGAGCCGGATCTTGCTACTTGGGGAAAGGGTATAGCCAATGGGTTTTCTTTTTGTGCTTTGACCGGCAAAAGAGAAGTGATGGAAGTCGCTGGCATAAATAAGCCTGGTGAAGAAAAAGTATTTTTGGTTTCAACAACTCATGGAGGAGAAACACATGCCATCGCTGCGGGCTTGGCAACAATGAAAGAGTTTGAAAAAAACAAGGTTGTTCAACATAGCCAATCTATCGGGGATTACTTGATAGAAAAAGCAACAAGCTCGGCTCAAAAGGCAAATTTAAGTGAATACATCCAGATATCCAACTTTAATTGGTTGCCGGCGTTTAGTTTCAAGGGGCGCAGTGGCGAAGTATCAAGTCCATTGAGAACTTTAATGCTGCAAGAAATGATAAAGGGTGGAGTGTTATTTCAGGGGATTCTCAGCCCAAGCTTTTCACACAGGAAAGAGGATATTGATTTTTTCATAGATGTATTCGAAAAAGCTCTTGGCACTTATGCTCAAGCTTTAGAAAAGGGTACTGAAGGGCTTCTCGTTGGGAGCCCGTGCAAGCCGGTGTTCAGGAAGTTTATTTAGTAAAGCGTAATTGATTTATCGAGGCTGAGCATGGCAAACAAATTTAAAATCCGTCATGACATATACAACTCATTAGTGAGTAAAGTTAAAGAGGTTGTTGCGAAGGTTAATACAAATCAGAAATATTTAACCAGCTTCTTTGAAGGCGATGTATCACGTAGATGTCAGCAGGCATTACTTTCGCTAATAATGTCCGACTTTATTAGACAATACTCAAAAGATGGTGAGGTTCAGGTTCTAAAGTCTGACACTTACTCATTGATCAATGGCAAGTTCAACTATCGTTTTTTAGAAAAAATTAAAATAGTCATGATTTTTTCCATGGGAAACATTTTGGTATTGAAAGGGCTTTTATATTCTATTTTTTTTGGAAAGAAAATTATTCACAACAATGTAATTTTGCATGGGTATGGCAGGGAATCCCTCTATGAGGGTGGTAATTCAGAAGCTGCGATAGAGTTTCTATCAAAAGGTCCTTTTGATTTTATCAATGAGTCTAATTTATATATTGGGACAAACAGGGCTATCAATAATGAGAAATTTAGATATAAACACTCAAAGTATCCGCTATTAGATCTTTTAAAATCAACAAGATTTTCTCTCTACGATGCAATAAGTTTAGTGAGTCATACAATTAAAAATTACTTTTACTTCCTGTGGCTTTCTTTCAATAACCCAATCTTCTTTCTTCTCTACAGTGATTTTTTATGGTTGCCGGCAATTTATGCCCTCAATCGGAAAAGTGCTCTAAAATATTATATTTTTGACAATTCAGATTTTTCAAAACAGATACTTCCTGTGGTTAGTCTAAAAAAACGCAATTTTACAACCCATATGATTTTTTACGCATGCAATACAAAGGGTTTTAAGTATAAAAATGTAGATGAAGTTGCGGAGCATCCTCATTATCAATTTATGAAATTTGACAAAGCATGGGTTTGGAATGAAGAGAGTAAAAGGTGGCTTCAAGAAAATTCACCTTTTGTGAAAGATATAGCTGTGGTTGGAGACGTATTATTCTATGTTGATAATAACAAGACTGTTAATCTTGAGGGTTCCTTTAAGATTTTGGTATTTGATGTTACTCCAGCCTCAGAGGAGTGGTGTAAATCTTTTGCGGGTGGGGGAGCTGTCGGGTTTGATTTCTATTCTTCAGAGCACATGTGTAAATTCATTGAAGGAGTTGAGACGTCGGTCAGTGATTTAAGCTCCGATGTCAAAGTTTTCATCAAACCCAAACGATTACCCTCAGAAAAGTGGCATGATAAAAAGTATGTTGAGCTATTGAAATCTAGTCAGAGAATTCAAATTTTAGATCCAGATATAAATATTTATGAGTTACTGCGAGGAGTTGATCTTGTTCTGGCGGTTCCATTTACATCTGCACTATATATCGCAGATAAGTTGGAAATTCCAAGTATCTACTATGACCCTACTGGGACGTTAGAGTTTAATAAAAAGAGGACAAAATATATTGAGTTTGCTCAATCACAACAGACTCTCAAGCAGAAAGTGGAAGTCTATCATTCCGAAAAAATGAGTCATCCACAATGAGATCCAATGCTTTGTATTATGCTCTGGCAACAGTAATTTCTAATGGTATTCCATTTCTTGTTCTTCCCTTTTTAACAAGAGCTTTAACACCAAGTGAATTTGGAATCATTGCTTTGGGGCAAGTTTTTGGAACATTGACAGCCGGTTTATCGTTTCAAGGACTCAATATATTTTTTGAAAGAAATTATTTTGAGTGGAAGAAAAAAAAACGAGAAAAAGACTTACTTTTTACATTCTTTTCTTATTGCTTATTTGCATCAATTCTCCCATTAGTTATACTTTATTTTTTTCCTAAATTTATATCGAAGTTAGTTTTTGACGATCCAAAACTAGCTTTAGTTTTAGTTCTTTTTCATATCATTTGCTCGGGTAATCAATTAAGAAGCTTTTTTATTAGCTACTTTCGTTGTCAAGAAGATGGGAGGAGCTTTTTTCTTGCTCAGGTTATTGCAGTTATTTTGAGTAATGCCTTGATTGGTTGGTGGACGATTATCAACCATGGAGATATGTACTCATATATATATTCCCACGTCACTATGAATATTATTATGGTGATTGGCTTTGCCCTTATGATATTTAAAAATCATAGAAAATTTGATATTTCTTTTTTAAAAGAAGCCTTGCCTGTATCGTTACCGCTGACACCTCAAATATTTATTGGAACATTAAGCTCTCATATAGATAAGTACATGCTGGGACTGCTAGGGACTTTGGGTGGTGTAGGTGTTTATTCAGTAACACAGAAGTTTGCTTTTACAGTGTTTATCGGCATGGGAACCTTGGGAAACCTATTCACTCCAATAGTTTATAAAAAAATGTTTGAGGGTGACTCACTAAAGATACGAGGTGAGATTGGTCAAATTTTGACACGCTACTTTTTTGTAGGTGCCGCATTTACATTGGTGCTTTCTTTATTTTCTCAAGAGTTACTGATATTAGCTACAGCTAAGGAATACCATCAATCTTATTCTTTGATTATGATTCTGGCTTTTTACTATTTATTACTTTTTTTTGGAAAACAGAATCAATTAGTATTCAAGAAAAGAACTTATACAATTTCCATGCTTGCATTCCTTCGAGTTGGTGTGGGAGCGTTGCTTAACTATTATTTTATTTCCGCATGGGGAGGCCTTGGTGCTGCGAGTGCGACTTTGGTGGCTGGAATTATTGTCGAAGGCTATGCTTTTTATTTATCTCAAAAAGCCTATAGTATTGTATTCGAGTATACGAAAATTTTGAGTTTATTGGCTTTTATTTTACTATCCTCGATATTTATTTTATTGGCGAAGGAGTTGCCTTATTTTCAGATTCTGACTCTTAAGGTGTTCCTATTGATAGTTTTTGCAGTGGTATATCGTAAAAATATTATTGGATTGGGGATATTTTTTAGAGAAAAAGTGGCTTAATAGTGAATGTAGCATAAGTTTATAGTCTTAATATTTTGACAGGAAATATAAAGTTATTAGTTGGAGAATAAGATGAAAATAAACACTCCAAAGTTTGTCGATGTTGCTTTGATCGCGAGAGGCCTCGCCGCCGTTAACGTTATTATTTGGCATTTATGGGGGACTGATACTACGACTAACGATTTTTATTACCCAACGATTATTTCAGGGAGAGTATCTGTATGGGTGTTCTTCGCTCTTTCTGGATATTTGATAGCTTTTGGATTTTATTCTGGGAAATATCATCTTAAATGGAAGAGCATACTCAGATTTTATAAGAATCGGCTTTTACGGATATATCCAATTTTCTTTGTTGTATCTGTAATCTCCATTGTTTGGGGAGTTATTAGTATTGATTCAATCAACTGGAAGTTCATTGCTCAAGATATTTTTATGCTTCAATGGAATCATGACTATACTCTAAATGGTGTATTTTGGACGTTAGGGGTTGAAACTCAGTTTTATATTTTCGCACCCTTGATTTATTTTTTTCAAGAAAAGATCTTGGGTAGATTTCGGTATCTCCATGTTCCTATTATTATTGGTTTATATTATTTATCTGTAAAACTTGGTCTCATTGGGCATTTTGATATGCGTAACTTTTTAGGTAACTACTTAATTTTTGCTTTTGGGTTCACCGTGGCTGGATATAAAGATAGCTTGGGAGTTACGCAAACAAAATTGAAAGTTTATATGCTTACATTTTTGGCTGTAGTTTTAGTTATCTTAATTAATTCGGCTTACTTTAATGGTACCTTTTGGTCTCTACAATATATGGTTTTTTCAGGTCTTTTTGCGTCGCTAATTTTAATCATTCATAGATTGATAGAAAATTGCAAAATTCCTACTGGAATGATTACCAATTTTTTGATGAGGCTAGGTGTATTATCTTATGGTCTCTATGCATGGCATGGCTTTTTAATCAAAATTAATTTTGCTATGAATAGTTTGGTGTTAGGAATTACATTTTCTTTGTTATTGTCATATCTGACATACCTTCTCATCGAAAAGCCATTTCTCGCTCTAAAAGCTGAAAAAAGGAACTATGGCCAGGGGAGGAAAAAGAGCTCAGCAAGTCCGGTGGCTCCCTGAAGATTTAAGCATTAAGGTGGCCAATGTGTTGAATGGCAGTCAGCATCGTAGGCAAAAAGGCGATAGAAATTCATTATTCAAAAGATGGACAATAATACCACCTGTCGATATATTTACTTTGAGTGCCTCTATTGTGTGAAAAACTGTAAGCTTGAGTTTTAGGTGAGATTTGGATCAAGTATTATTTGCCATTTTAGTCTTTTGGACTTCATTGTTTCTTCTCGGATATACGTATATTTTTTATTTTTTTGCATTAAAGTTTCTTTTGTGCCGCTTGCAGGTAAAGACCCCAGAAAAACTAGGTGAGTCCGAGCTCCCTCATTTAGCACTCTTTATTGCGGCGTATAATGAAGAGAATGTTATCCAAAGAAAGCTCGAAAATTCGTTGGAGCTTAGCTATCCAATGGACAAACTACAAATTATCGTTGGATCTGATGGGTCTAACGATCAAACCAATGAGATTGTTCAATCCTATGCTGAAAAGTATCCTCATATTCAGCTTCTCAAGTTTCCTAGAATGGGGAAATCCAATATAATCAATGCGGCCATAAAAACCATTGATTCTGAACTTGTGGTATTTTCAGATGCCAATACTATCTATGAAAAAGACTCATTGAGGATAATTGCCAGATATTTGGTGCCTGAAGGTGTGGGGTGTGTCTGTGGCCGACTTATTTACCACAATCCAGGAAACATAATGAGTGGTGTTGGGGAATCTTTTTACTGGAATTACGAAACAAAGTTGAAAATTATGGAGAGTCAAGTTGGGTATGTGGCTGGAGCCAATGGTGCTATTTATGCTATCAAGAGGCCTTTGTTTTCTGAGCTTCCTCAGGGCACTATTAATGATGATTTTTATATTTCAATGAAAGTTGTTGAGAAGGGCTATAAATCTCTTTATGCTGAAGATGCCAAAGCTTACGAAGAGGTGGCACCGTCAATGGGAGGTGAGTTTCGCCGTCATATTCGAGATGGAGCTGGACATTATTTAGTTATTCCCCATTTGCTTAAGCTCGTAAATCCATTGATTGGAATGCGTTCGTTTATTTTCTGGTCTCACAGGTTGCTACGGTGGATGGCACCATTTATTTTGTTACTAATGTTTGTGGCTAATATTTATTTGGCATCAGTGAATGCTTTTTATCAGTTATTGTTTGTATTTCATGTGGCTTTTTACATTTTAGCATTTTCAGGGCTTATTATGAGTCGATTTAAAAAAGTGCCATTTGTGCTCTATGCACCGTTTTATTTTTGTAATTTGAACCTTGCACTTTTTTTGGGTTTTTTAAAAGCTATAAGTGGTCGACAAAAGGTAACTTGGAATAGTACGGAGAGATCTGCTTAATGAATAACCTGAGTTCTAGGTATTACTGGGGAATTCTCTATACTTTGTTGCTGATAACAACTTTGGCTTATTCCTATGGAACCAACGTGGTATCTGCATTTCATAATAACTTTGTAACAATTAGTTATATTTTAGTTCTTTTTGTGATCTTTGTAATTTCGTGCAAAAGAACTGTGATTAATCGGGAGGCCTATTTATATCTTGGACTTATTCCCATTATTTACTTGGGAATTTATTTGGGCGTTTATTTGTCGGGAGCGGATGAATCGGTCATTTGGATGCCAGATTCCTATAGAGTACATTTGCTACAAAGCCAATCCTTATTGCATAGATGGAACCTCTTAAAACTTCCTGCCACATTGGATGAGCGATACCTTTCTTTTCACTTTGTATCCGCCATAGTCTTTTCGTTATTTGGCGTTAATATTTATTCAGGAGGGGTTATTTTATTTATCGGTAAATTACTCACCGGTGTGTTTATCTATAAATTTGCTCGCAAACTATTTGATTCGCAAATTGCAGCTGTCGCTCTACTGGTTTATATTTTGGTTCCTACAGTTCTATTTTATTCGATTGTGTTTTACAAAGAGGTTTATGTTCATTTATTTGTAATCATGGTGTATTATTTTGCATATGAAATATTTTATTTAAATAAAATGCGAGCCGCTATACCATTGTTGCTATCGCTTCTTTTGCTATTTAATGAGAGGTTTTATTTAGCGTCCTTTTTTATTGCTAACTTTGTTGTTTTTTCAATTTTTTATACAAAAAATCGTCTGAGATTTGTGATGTTGATGCTTTCAGTGATTGGAGGTGTAGGAGTATTTTATTTTTTCAAGGAAGATATTTTAAATCTTCACTCTTGGCGAAATAGTTACAATGGTTATTCAGATATAAATAGAAAATGGAATATAGAGATTCCGTATTGCTTGGCCTTTGTAAAAATATTATTTACACCTTTTTTCACACTTAATAAGTTTAAGCTTTTTCATAATTTTTCTTATTTATTAATTTGGGGTTCTTTTATCAATCAAGTTGTAATTTTGATGATGGTTGGTGGTGGAGTGAAAATGATAAAAAAAGATTTAAAAACTATAATCTTTATTTTCACGCCATTTATTTGTTTTTTACTTCTTTTTGCTTATGTAGGGCCGGCACAGGGGCGACTCAGGGATAGCTTCTATCCTATTATATCTATTTTTGCGGCGGGCTTCTTGTTTGAAATTAAAAGGATTCGTGCTTTAATTAACTTTAACTAATAGAGATCTGTTCTTTGTGAGGTTCGTTTTTGAATAAAAAGACTATTTTCAGGAATATCTTTTATGAT
>JAGRAB010000159.1 GCA_020435085.1 Bdellovibrionales bacterium
TGCCGTTAAAAAAATTGAACAAATTAATGCTAAAATAATGAACTGAATTTTCATGATCCCCTCCCAAAGGTGGGTTCAATCTACTTGGAAGACGAGGTATTACAAAGTCATGATTATTTTTTTTGAAAAATGAATAGGCTTATCCCATGGATTTGAGTTATTTTCACGGTATGTTGAGTGAAAGCCAAAAGAAATTCTTTTCGGAGGGATTACGATTTCAATGCCAAGGTACGGGAAAGTGCTGCATTTCTCGTGGTGAGTATGGCTATGTCTATATGACAAGAGAAGATCGAAAAAATATGGCCGCCGAGTTGAAGATGAGCCTTGTGGCATTTACCAAAAAGTATTGTAAGCAATCAGGAGGTTATTGGCATTTAAAATCAAATCCTGATGGACCAGAGTGCTTATTTTTAAATAAAAAAAATCAGTGCGATGTTTATAAGGCGCGTCCCGTTCAATGCCGAACGTGGCCGTTTTGGCCTGAAAACATGAATGCAAAAACGTGGCGAGATGACATTGCTAAAAACTGCGCCGGCATTGGTAAAGGCCCATTAAGAAGTGCCAAAGAAGTTGAAGCCCAACTTACCGAACAACTCCTCTCCGAAATCGAATAGCCAACAGGGGCCAGCCGACGGTTGGTTGAAGTTTGCGTCAATTCAATAATTATCTTTAATTTTTGCTATTGGGCTGAATTTCGGAATGATTTATAAAGTTTTTTTGAGTTTTGACACAGACCTTAACCAGCCGTCGGCTGGCCCCTTCTGGCCTAGACGCAGAGATTACAGAGTTGGAAGAGGAGGCGAGCTCCAACGTTGCCATCCCACTCGTCGCCAGGAGTTTCGCTGGGGGCGACTTCATTGAGGTCAAAACCGACAATGGTTTTTCCAGCGTGGCGTAATTTTTTAAATAAATAGATAGCCTGATCGAAATCCAATCCGCCAGGCACAGGAGTTCCCGTATTTGGACAAAAGCTTGGACTTAAGCCATCAATATCAAATGAAATATACACATTTTGAGGGAGGTGTTGAACAATTTCATCAACAAGTACAGACCAAGGTTTTCCCTCAAGTAATTGAGTTTTTAAGCCGCGATCCCAAAATGTTTCAATAGATGGGTGTTGAAGAGAGGAATCATATTCCTCTTTACAAAAATCACGGATACCTATTTGAACAAGCTTTTTAGGAGGTGTGTGATAGTTCATGACGTTGTACATGATAGATGCATGAGAGTGCTCAAAACCTTGGTAGGCTTGTCTCAAATCACAGTGAGCATCTATATGTAATATCCCAACGTCACCATTATATTTATCGCAAATGGCTTGAATCAGTCCTTCGGGGCTGGAGTGATCGCCTCCAACCAGAGCCACGGTTTTATTTTTTTCTAACAGTTGTTTCGCCTCGTTATAAACTTGCCAAACCATTTTTTTGCAACCCTGATTAATTTCTTCAAGAAGTTGTTGGGCATGGGAGTTCAGCTCGCCGTGTTCTTCCCATTGTCTTTTAACTTCTTGAGCTAAGGGTTTTAATTTGTCGTTGAGGTGTTGTAGTTCTTTTGAGTGCACATCATGCCAGTGAAAGCCTTTTCTCCAAGCTTCACCCATTTCTAAATCGAAAAG
>JAGRAB010000160.1 GCA_020435085.1 Bdellovibrionales bacterium
TGGTAATAAGCAGAAATTCCAAGAATGTATCTAACCATAGAGACTTAAAGTCTAACTGCTAGATTTAATATCTCCAAGTGCTCCGAATGGATTATTAAAAGGTTTTTGAGCAGGGCGAGATCCACCAGGTCCTCTTTTTTGTCCTTTATGGCCACCCGGTTTCCCCTTAGGCCCTTTTCCTCTTTTCCCTTTAGCACCCATATGCTCAGCTTTTTTCTTAGGTTTTGCCGAACGAGCCGGTTTTGCTGCCGGTTTATCAAACTTCATAGATAAAGAAATTTGGCTTTTATCCACATCCACAGCCAAAATTTTAACTTTTACTTGATCTCCAGGAGAAACAACCTCTCTTGGATCACTAATAAATTGATTCGAAATTTCTGAAATATGAACAAGGCCGTCTTGGTGGACCCCAATATCAACAAACGCGCCAAAATTCGTAACATTTGTTACAATTCCAGGACAAATCATCTCTTTTTCAAGGTCTTTTAACTCATGAATATCTTCACGAAATTGAAAGACTTTAAAAGGATCACGCGGGTCTCGCCCTGGTTTTGCTAGCTCTTGCACAATATCATCAAATGTAAACTCACCCACTAAAGGAGCCCATTTTTCTCGCTTTTCAGCTAAAGCTTTGGCTCCATCACCCATAAGCTTTGAAACTGTCACCCCTAAATCCGTTGCCATTTCTTTAACGGCCGAGTAACGTTCAGGGTGAATTCCTGTTTTATCTAAAGGACTTGTTCCATCCATGACTCTTAAAAAACCAGCTGCCTGTTCAAAAGATTTTGAACTTAGCTGAGGAACTTTTGTGAGTTCAGACCGTTCTTTAAACAAGCCTTTTTCTGATCGAAACTGAACAATATTTTGCGCAATTGCAGGACCAATTCCTGCCACATACTGTAAAAGGGCTTGAGATGCTGTGTTGACATCAACACCCACTTGATTCACACACGACTCAACGACATCATGCAAAGATTTCTTAAGTTTAGGTTGTGAAACATCATGTTGATACTGCCCAACCCCAATGCTTTTGGGTTCAATTTTAACAAGCTCCGCCAATGGGTCTTGAAGACGTCTTGCAATGGAGATAGCCCCTCTGACAGTTAAATCTAAATCAGGAAACTCAGTTCGAGCAATATCAGAAGCCGAATAAACACTAGCTCCAGACTCATTGACCATAATAACAGGAACCTCTTTACCAATTTCTCTTAATACATCTCGAATAAATTTTTCTGATTCTCGACCGCCAGTTCCATTCCCAACAGCAATGGCTTGAATTTCAATTTGTTTTAAAACTTCGTCGAAAAGCTTCCTTGCTTTTTCTTTAGCATCATTTCCCAGCATATCCATAACGGTGTGAGAAATAAACTTTCCACTATTTTCAACAAGAGCGACTTTACAACCTGTTTTTAAACCAGGATCAATACCCAAAACTACTTTTGCTCCAAAAGGGCTGCCCATTAAAACTTTTTTTACGTTTTCAGCAAAAACATTAATGGCTTGGATATCCGCAAAATCTTTGACCTGCCGATGAATTTCATTGGTAATTGACGGAATAACATGAACTTCAAGAGCTGTCTTTGCACACGTCTTTAAAAAACTCTCAGCCTGAGTCCCTGATTTTTTAATCAATTCTTTTTCAAATAATCTTAAAAGTGATTCTTGGTGAGGAGATTCAATAGAAACCTTGAGTTCTTCTTCTTGCCAACCTCGGCGAAGAGCTAAGTATCGATGAGAGGCTTTTGCCGTTTTAAGAGTTTTTAAAGATTCACTAAATTCGGCATACATTTCATATTTTGAATTTGTTTTAAATTTCGGAGTTTTTTGGCTCTTAATAACACCATTGGTTTCAAAGTCTTCTTTTACTTTTTCTCGAAGCTCAGGTCCGTTTGATAGTTTTTCAACAATAATATGTTGAGCACCACGCAAAACTTCTTCATAAGTGGCATAACCTTTTGTTGGAGCTAAAAATTCTTTTGCTTTGACCTCTAAAGTCGTCGTCTCTTGAATTTCTCCTCCCGCTAACCCCAAAATCCATAGAGTGAACGGTTCAATACCAGCTTCTCGAGCCAAAGCCGCCTTTGTCTTCTTTTTTCGCTTATATGGCCGGTAGATCTCTTCAATTTCAGCCAGATCCCAACTTGCAATAAGACGTTTTTTGATGTCGTCTGTCAGTTGCCCCTGTTTCTCAATCTCAGTAATAACAAAATCACGCCGCTTTTGTATTTCACCAAAATCCTCAGAAAACTCGAGGACTTCACGAATCTGTACCTCATCTAGATTGCCAGTTTTTTCTTTACGATAGCGGGCAATAAAAGGAACCGTTCCCCCTTCTTCTTTGAGAGTCAAGACAGCTTCAATTCCTTTAAGAGGAATGACATTATTTTTAGTTTTAAGGTATGTTTGAAATTCTACGGATTGGGTGAGCTTCATACTTTTTACTTATGTCTGTACATGATCAGACCATGAGAAGGGTCATAAGGAGATACGCCAACTGTTACACGATCTCCAACAACAACACGAATATTAAAACGTCGCATTTTTCCGCAAAGTTTTGCAGAAATCTCAATATCATTTTCATCAAGTTTTACCTTGTAGATACCGCCGGCACCTGCATCTATAACTTTTCCATCTATCTGTGCCAAATCATCTTTTGCCATAACATCCTTCTCTTTGGTTTCTGACTACCCTTTATAATTGGATATTAGAAACTTTATTCCATCTTTAAACAATACCTCAAGTCGATCATTTTTATTTGCCAGAATGTAGCCCCAACCAAGAACTTTATGTTGAATGGGTGTCCTCGCATCAAATGTTTTTCTCATATTATACGGTAATGGTTTTATAGACATTTTTTGAGATTTTCTCAATAGGGCAGCCCACTTTTTACCCAGTTGATCTAACTCTTCTTCAACAGCAATTTGTTTTTTAGATTTTTTAACTTTTTTTGCTTTTTTAACCACCTCAGAAGCCATAGCCACTCGAGTGGCTTTCTTCTTTTTCTCAGCTGGAGCTGGAACTGCCGCCTTTGTTGTGGTCTTCTTTGCCTTCACTTGAGTCGCTTTTTTAGCTGGGGCTTTTTTGGAAGGTTTTGCCGCTACTTTTTTTGTTTGTTTTTTAGCTGCTTTTTTCTTTGCCATTGAAACTCCATCTCGAAAACTTTGCTTGTAACTTAAATTTCTTTGGTTGACCAGTCATCGCGCCTCATAAATGCTTATATTCAGGGAATTTATCATCAGATTGACTCTAAGCATCATAGATTGTTGGTACCTC
The DNA here is from genome assembly GCA_020435085.1 of Bdellovibrionales bacterium. Taxonomy (GTDB): domain Bacteria; phylum Bdellovibrionota; class Bdellovibrionia; order Bdellovibrionales; family UBA1609; genus JABSOQ01. The sequence continues at coordinate 3,274 of JAGRAB010000160.1, forward strand.
TGTTTTAGTGGATAGATAGTCCAAGACCCAGGAGATTGCAATGAACATTGAGGTAAAAAAAGTTGTTGAAAACCTACACCCACTCTTAACATTGATCTCTGGTGATCCTACAACACCCATAGAGAGAATGAGCTCTCCAGACCAAGCTTTTATAAACTCTATTATATTTGTTCCTGATGAAAAAGCTTTGAAGCAGGTTTTAAAATCCCAAGCTGCAGCTCTCGTTATTTCAGAAAACCTAAAAAATCAGGCAAAAGAATGGCCAAGGGTTTTATTAAGCACCCCCCACCTTCCCCTTGCCCTTTCTCAAGTCGGTCGCCACTTTTTCCCTGTAACTACTAATAAAATGCCCTTTGACGGTGAACGCATCCATCCATCCGCAGTGATTTCTCAATCGGCTCAAATTGATGATATGGCCATTATTGGTCCTAATACGACAATCGGAGCTCATTGCAAAATTGGAAAAGGTGTTGTGATTGGCCCCAATACGGCCATCGAAGCCAATTGTGTCATAGGAGAAAAAACTCACATTCATGGTCAAGTTTCTATTTCACACGGCACTCAAATTGGGGCCCGCTGTGAGGTGCACCCTCAAACTTCTTTAGGTACAGAAGGCTTTGGCTATGCCCAAGATAAAGAGTTTAATCATTACCGAATTACACATTATGGAAGACTCATTCTTGAAGACGATGTTCACATAGGTGCTGGAGTGACTATGGATCGTGGCACTTTTGCTGATAGCCGAGTGGGAAAAGGCACAATTATCGACAATATGAATCACTTTGGACATAACTTTATATGCGGTGAGCGAACTATTTTTGTTGGAGGTACCATCGTTGCGGGGTCTGTCACAATGGGAAGCCGCTGTGTGATTGGTGGCCGAGTCTCAATTGCTGGCCACCTCAAAATTTGTGACAACGTCCACATTGCAGGAATGTCAGGGGTGACCAAAGATATCACTGAACCTGGCCAATACGGTGGCTACCCTCTTCAACCTTTGAAAAATTCTCTCAGAAGCCTCTCTTCACTAGCCGCATTGCCAGAAATGCGTAAGACTCTAGCTGAACTCGTAAAAAAGGTGAATAATAAATCATGAAGCGATTTTATGTGACGACTCCCATTTACTATCCAAATGCCAAGCCACATATTGGAACGTCTTACTCCACAATCATGGCCGACGTGCTGAAACGATACCATAAACTCTTCGGCCGTGAAGCCTACTTTGTGACCGGTACCGATGAACATGGCCAAAAAATTCAACAAGCCGCTGAGGAGCGTGGCCTCTCCCCTCTCGCCCATTGTGATGAAATGGCAGAAAACTATAAGACAGCTTGGAAAGATCTAGAAATTGATTACGATCATTTTTTTCGAACGACAGCAGAATGGCATATTCAATCCGTTCAAACCTGTTTACAAAAACTCTGGGATAAAGGTGAAATTTATGCCGACACCTATGAAGGTTGGTACTCTGTCAGTGAAGAAATCTTTTATACAGACAAAGAAGTTGTTGATGGAAAAAGTCCGAGTGGCCGTGACGTCACACGCATTAAAGAAAAAAATTATTTCTTTAAAATGTCAAAGTACCAACAACAGTTAATTGATTACATTAATAACAACCCTGGCTTTATCGAGCCTGACGTTCGTAAAAACGAGGTCTTAGGATTTCTCAAACAACCTCTTGGCGATCTTTGTATCAGTCGACCAAAATCTCGCCTTCAGTGGGGGGTTGAACTCCCTTTTGATACAGATTACGTTTGTTACGTTTGGTTTGATGCTCTTTTAAATTATGCCACGGCTGTCGGTCTTGGTCGCACGGGCATGGAGTCTGATTTTGAAAAGTGGTGGAACTCTGACGAAGCAGGAGCCCATCACCTTTTAGGAAAAGATATCTTAACAACGCATGCAGTATATTGGCCGACAATGCTCATGGCTCTTGGCTATAAATTACCTAAAAAGATTTTTGCTCACGGTTGGATTCTTAATAAAGACAATGCCAAAATGAGTAAGTCACAAGGCCAACTCGCTACGGCAAAAGACTTCACTGATCTCGTTGGTGTCGAGCCACTCAGATACTTTCTTGCTCATGACATTCATTTTGGTAATGATGCTCCTATTTCTATCGAATTGGTTGTTAACCGAGTGAATAACGATTTAGCCAATAATATTGGAAACCTTCTCAGTCGAAGTTCAAACCTTATTGTGAAGTATTTTGATGGAAAGTGCCCTGGGTCTTCTGATACAGATGAACCAACAAAAAAATTAATTGCTCTTGCCGAAAAAGCTGCAGATATTGTGAAAGAAAAAATTGAAACTTTTGATCCTAGTCGAGCCCTTGAAGCTATTATTCTTCTTTTAAATGAAGCCAACCGATTTCTCGAAGAAAAAGCACCATGGACTACAGCAAAAACAGATGTCGCTCAAGCCGGAAAAGATTTATATTCTGCCATTGAGGTCTTAAGGATTTCTGCTATTTTACTTTCTCCTGTATTACCTGAAAAAATGAGTGAACTTCTCACACGAGTTGGTTGCCAAGATCGAAGCTTTACAGCTGCTCAAAAATGGGGACTGACGAAAGAAGGAACCCCCATTGAAAAAGGCTCACCTTTGTTTCCACGCATTGAGATGCCAAAAGATGTTTAGAAGCGGCCTCAAAAGCACCATCTTCTTTGTTGGCCGCACCCTTGGCTTGTGCGGCGTACAAAACTGTACGCCTCCTCGCCTCAGGTTTTGCCGCCTCGAATCTGACGCTCTTGAGACCACTTTGAAGAAGAGAAGCTTTTTAGTTCAAATATTTTTATTTCCGCTTTTGCTAGGAGCATTAGTAGGGTGTTCGTTGTCGCCGACAAAGGTGTATGAAACCAAAGAAGGGTTCTCAACGGTTCTTCAGGCGAAGACAAAAAAACCGATTCGAATCACTGATGAGACAGCAATTGTTGATGCGCGCACACGATTTGATTATACGATGTCTCATCACCCTAAAGCCGTTAATTTACGGTGGGAAAGTTTTGCGCAAACAAAAAGCCAATTTCCCGGTCGATTTATTGATGATCTTGAAGGTG
>JAGRAB010000161.1 GCA_020435085.1 Bdellovibrionales bacterium
TAACATATCTGGATACTGATCTTTCACTTGTCTTAAAAGTTCAATCCCAGTGACGTTTGGCATTTGAAGATCAGAGATGACCATATCAAAAGAACGCTTTTTTAAGGTATCGAGAGCTTGCTGACCATCTTCAACACAAGTGACTTCATAACCTTCTTTTTTCAACATGATTTCGAGAAATTCTCTAATACTCTCTTCATCATCAACGACAAGCACTCGTGCCTTCATCAATATCCCCTTGTTATTTCTTTATTATTTTGTTCTGTAATTGTTCCTTTTTCAATCTCATGCCGTCCCAAAGGCTGGCTCTGCACTGACTTCTTCATTGGGTTGAGGTCCTGCGCCAAAAGGGAATTCAATATTAAATGTAGTCCCCTTTCCCACTTCTGATTCTACGAATATTTTAGCCCCATGGGATTCTAAAATTTTATGAGTAATCGCTAGACCTAGTCCTGTTCCTTTTGGTTTTGTTGTTAAAAAGGGCTCAAAAATACGATCCAAAGTTTTTTCTTCAATACCACACCCAGTATCTTCTATGACGACTTTTAAATGATTTGAATCATCAAAAACTTTAATAGATAAAGACTTTTCTTCTGAGTCGACCATTGCTTGATAAGAATTAATCACAATATTTAAAAAAGCCTGCTTCAATTTATCTCTGTGTCCAAGGATGGGCATTTTTGATGTAAACGATGTTTTTTGGTGAACATCTTGCGGGAGACTTTTATTAAAACGAACCATTTCTAAAACTTCTTTTAAAATAGAATCTATATTCACCTGCTCAGTGGCTTGAACATCAGGCCTGACAAATTCCAAAAATTCTGTAATCAAGCCATTGAGCCGATCAATCTCTCGAAGAACAATTCGCATTAATTTTAAATCTTCCTCTTTAAGAATATCTGGATTGCCCACAAGAAGTTGAATACTTCCACTAATTGAAGCCAACGGATTTCTAATTTCATGAGCAATGCCCGCTGCCAACTGACCAACAGCAGCTAACTTGTCTTGCTGTCGTACTTGCTTTTCTAACCGCTTCAATTCTGTTAAATCTTGAAAAAGGATCAAATAACCTTGAGGCTCATTTTCATCATCAATTAAGGGGCTCAAGAGAAGCTCTAAAATGAGTTTTTGTTCTTCTTTATCATACGGCAACTCAAACCTTTGAATACTTCCTTTTACATGGGAGACTCCATCATTTCGTAAAATTTGAAAAATTGATGGAAATAATGAGCTCAATGATTGCCCTTGAGGGTTCGCTCCACCCAATATCTTATGAGCAGCCTCATTAGAAGTTACAATGTTCATTTCTTTATCAATTGTCAATAGCCCTGAAGCAATGTTTGAAACAATCAGAGAGTTCAGGTTTTCTAAAATTTCAGCTTTCTTTGTTGCTGTTTGAACTTTTTCACCCAAAAACGAAAATTGCTCACTGAGAGCTGAGCTCAAACCTGCCACAGAAATGATAGCAATATTATTGAAAATCAGATTTATATATAAACTTTGCCCAGTAAAATCCATGTCCAATAATACACCAATTCCATAAACAAAACTGGTCCAAAAGGCCAAGGCAAAAACAGACCAACGATCAAATAACATCCCTGCGAGCACTAAATTTGTTAAATAAAAAAGAAAAAACAATGATCCTTGCGAGCTCGTATAATGAATCAAAAGTGTATATACAACAGCGTCCATAGCAAAAAAGAGGCCGTTCAAAACTTTTTTATTCCCTAACCGATCAATAAAACTCAAAGCCCCCGCATTGGCTAAAAAAGCAAGAAAAAGAGTTATATAAACAGGAAGCCAAACAGATGTATTAATAAACTCTTTTTGAAAGAGTTGGTAAATAATTGAAGCCAATAAGATAACAAATAAAATAACCGTTCGAATGCCATGAATATGAAGAACTGAAAAACCATGACCCATTTGGGGAGGACTTGGTACCACTTGAAGAATTCTTTGGCTGATCGATTTTGTACTCATCACTATGCCTTTATCTTTCTTAACCTACAGCACTGGCCAACTTGAAAATTGGCAAATACATTGCCACAACAATCACTGCAATAATTCCACCTAAGAAAACCATCAATAATGGCTCAATAAGGCTTGTCATTGCTTCTGCCGTTGCTTCCACTTCACTTTCATAAAAATCAGCAATTTTACTTAACATGGCATCCAAATTCCCCGTGTCTTCGCCAACTTTAATCATTTGACAAACCATTTTAGGAAAATGTTTTGATTGGCTTAAAGGTTCTGCCAAGTTTTTCCCTTTTGCAATGGCATCTTTTGCTTTTAATAAGTCAGTTTCTAAAACCACGTTGCCTGCTGTGGTCGCTGCAATATCAATGGAGTCCATAATTCGAACACCAGCCCCTAATAAAGTTGATAAGGTTCTTGCAATTTTAGCAATACCACCCTTTTGAACTAAATCGCCCAAAACAGGAAGCATCAGCATAATTTCATCAATAAACCTTCTTCCATCTTTGGTTTTATAATATTGTTTCACTGACATCGGAATCGCAATTAAGACCGCGATAATAGCATACCAGTAAGCAACAAAAAACTTACTAGCTCCGATCACCATCAGCGTTAAACCAGGAAGCTCTTGTCCCATACTCTCAAACATCTCAACAAACTGTGGAATCACAAAGATCATAATCCCGGCAATCACACCAAATGCAACAAGAATAATAATTGCTGGATACCAAAGAGCTCCCGTAACTTTACTTTTAAGAGCTGCGGCTTTTTCAATATAGTCAGCCAATCGATCGAGAACTTCATCAAGCACACCGCCCTCTTCCCCTGCTCGAATTAAGTTTCTGTACATCTCATCAAAGACATTTGGCTTCATTGCCAAAGCTTCGGCTAGCCTTTTTCCTTTTTCAACCTCACCTAAAACAACTCTTATGGCACGTGTCAGTGCTGGGCTTCGTCCTCCTTCAGACATCGATTGAAGACTTTGTACAACAGGGACCCCTGCATTCACTAAAACAGCAAATTGCCTGGTAAAAACTTGAAGGTCATGGGCCTTAACTGATTCACCACCGCCAAATGAAAACCCTCTTTTTTCATCAACACCTGCTCCGCCCTTCACTTTTAACTTAATTGGAATTAATTTTTGACTTCGAAGCTTGACCCGAGCTTCAACGTCCGTTGCCGCATCAAGTTCTCCACTGACGGTTTTTCCATTCATGGCTTTCGCTTGAAATTGAAAAGTGGGCATGGACCTCTCTTGCTTTAAACGCCGGCTTTCTTCAATAATTTATCAAGTTCATCAGGATCTGTACTGACTACAAATGCATTTCGAATATCAATTTTTCGTTTTAAAACTAAATTTGCTAATGCTTGATTCATCGTCACCATTCCCGACTTATCTTGCCCTACTTGCATCATTCCATAAACTTGGTGCAATTTATTCTCACGAATTAAGTTTCGAACACTTGAGTTCATTGAGAGTAACTCCATAGCAACAATTTGCCCATCTCGAAGACCCGGAATCAATCTTTGGCTGACAATCGCATTAAGAGTAAAACTTAACTGAGCTCGAATACGATCTTGTTGGTCGTGGGGAAAAACAGAAACAAGACGATTAATTGTTTGAATAGCAGAATTAGTATGAAGTGTTGCAAAGACAAGATGTCCTGTCTCAGCTATTGTCAATGCGGCCTCAATGGTCTCTAAATCTCTTAACTCACCCATTAGACAAATATCAGGATCTTGTCTTAATACATGCTTCAAAGCTGTTTTAAAATTAACTGTATCTGTTCCTACTTCTCTTTGATTGATAATACAGTTTTTATGTTCATGAACATACTCAATTGGATCTTCTAGTGTGATAATATGACCACGTTTTTCACTGTTAATTTTGTCAACTAATGCCGCAATCGTCGTAGATTTACCAGAACCTGTTGGCCCAGTCACAAGCACAAGTCCAGAAGGAAAATGAACCAGGTTCACAATAGAGGCCGGAAGCCCAAGCTCATCCGTTGTTGGCACTTTCATAGGGATACGTCGGAAAACACCTGAAACTGTTCCTCTTTGAACAAAAAGATTAGCTCGAAACCGGGCCATATTCTTAATACCAAATGAAAAATCAAGTTCTTTTGTCGCTTCAAAGCGACTCTTTTGAGATTCTGTCAATATAGAATAGCAAAGCTTTTTAGTATCTTCAGCAGTTAACTCTTCTGTTTTTACCCTAACGATTCGACCAGATACACGTAAAACTGGTGGTGATCCTGAAACAATATGAAGATCAGAAGCATCCTGTTTTACTGCAGATTTAAGAAGTTGATGCAATGAAATCATAAATCGTCCTTCACCGATCCGTTCAAGACTTCTTCAATCGTTGTTAAACCTTCTCGCAATTTTATTAAAGCCGATTGCCTGAGAGTTATCATACCGGCCTCATTCACAGCTTGTCGCTTAAGCTCCAAGGGTGTAGCCCCTTTAATAATAGCCTCTCGAACTTTTGCATTAAATGGCATCACTTCAAAAATAGCGACTCGACCAGCAGTCCCTGTTCCCATACAGGCCTCGCACCCTTCTCCTTTTTTAATATTATTAAATAAGGGAAGATCACTTTCTTTAACCCCAAGATTGAGCAATACTTCATTGGGCACTTTATGCTCAGTCATACAACTCTTACAAACTCGACGAATTAAGCGTTGAGCCAAAATTAATGACGTGGATTCTCCAACCATATACGGTTCAATACCCATATCCACAAGACGAGCCACAGTCGCACTTGCATCATTCGTATGAAGTGTTGATACTACCAAGTGACCCGTTGAAGCTGCCTTATAAGCAACCTCTGCTGTTTCTAAATCTCGAATCTCTCCCACCATAATAACTTCAGGATCTTGTCGAAGAAAGGCTCTCAATGCATCAGCAAATGTAAATCCAATATTTGGTTGAACTTGAACTTGATTAATTCCATCTAAGTTAAATTCGACAGGATCCTCTGCCGTTGAAACATTTGTTTGTGAATCATTAAGTTCAGCAAGACCCGAGTAAATCGTTGTCGTTTTCCCACTCCCCGTAGGTCCGGTAATCAAAATCATTCCTTGTGGAGCATTTAAAGCGTCTTTAAAAACTTGCATTTGTGACTGTTCCAAACCAAGCTTTGTTAAATCCACTTGCAAGTTTGATTTATCAAGAAGACGTAACACCACTTTTTCACCAAAAATAACTGGTGTACAGTTCACACGAAAATCAACTTCTTTCCCACTTTTTAATTTTACTTTCAAGCGACCGTCTTGAGGTTTTCTTCGTTCACTAATATCCATCTTGCTCAAAATCTTAAGCCGACTCACTATTGCATTCGCAGCTCCTGGAGGTGGTTGCACTTTTTCTACCAGGCGTCCATCAATACGAAAGCGAATACGAAATCTTTTTTCATAAGGTTCCACATGAATATCTGATGTTCTACTTTTAATAGCTTCTGCGAGCATCATATTGACAAACTTAACAATAGGCCCTTCATCCCCATCAGTTTCTTGATCCACCACTTCTGCAGATGCTGTTGAGTTCACTACAAAGGATTCTTCTGAGTCTTCAAGATCTGACATAATTGTATCGAACTTTGATCCCGAAGAATAATAACGATCAATTGCATTCTGAATGGCAACTTCTGAGGCAACAACAACTTCAATTTTATGACGTGTGAGTATTGCTAAATCATCTTTGATGTAGATCATGTTTGATAAATCTGAAAAAGCAACAACCAGACTTTTACCTGCTTTTGACACAGGGATAATACTGTGCTTTTCACAGACTTGTTTGCTCACCAGCTTAATAGCTTCACGATCGATTTCAAAATTACCCAGATCAATAGTTTGTACGTTATACTGGTTTCCTAAAAACTCAGCTAGCTCACTATCTTTTACATAGCCAAGCCGAATCAAAGCACTCGTTAGTCGTCCACCGTTTTTTTGCTGCTCTTTACGGGCTTCGTCTAATTGCGTAATCTCAATTAAGTTTTCTTTGACTAATAATTCGCCCAGGCCTTTTCGCTGCGCCATTTTTTCTAATCCCTCACCTAAAGAGAAAATGATACCTATTTTTACTCTATTAGACTACATTGCAGTGACAATTTATGTAACTAGACCTTAGTCCTACTTTCGCTGTCTACTTTTTCTTTTTTTAACTTTTCAAGTAAGACTTTCCTCAACTCATCCCATGAAAACTCTTTACTTGGGGCCACCCAACGCAACCAGTGTTTTTCTGTTTCAATGACAAATTCATAACCCCGAAATATTCTGGCCCCAATCTCCATAGCCTCTTTGACAAGAGGAGTATCTATTGGCTCTAACGTTAACTCCCAGACTAAACCTTTTTGACTTAAAAAATTAAAATAATGAAGTTCATCAAGAATTTCATTATTGCCTGAGAATGGAGTTGTATTGACAAAAACTGAATTGGTTCCTGGCAATAAGACTAATTGACTCTGAGAGACAAATCGAAATTCAATACCAAAATAAATTTTCTTTAATTCGTTAATCAGCTCCGTCGCTTGATCATCAAAAGCATTCGTTATATTAAAATTTTGGTACCCAGCTTTGACTAAGCTCGCAATGGCAGCTCTCGCACCACCACCTGCTCCAACAACCAGAGCTGATCCCTCTAAGCTTAAATTCTGATCTAATGAATTAAGAATATTATTCATTCCACAGTGAAGGGCTGATCTCAACCACCACTCTCCGCGCCCGTCTTTAAAAAAAGTATCGGCAGCCCTTAGCATCTGCATTTCTGCTTCATTCTTTTTTGTTTCCAAGAAAACTTCGTTTCTGTAAGGGCTTTCAATACGTATTTGGTCGTACTCTTTTTTTATCTCAATAAGTTTTTCTGTAAATTCTGAGGGGGAGACTTCAATAAAATCTACAGTATTCTCCAATCCTTGCTCTCGCATCCATTGACTCAAAATTTCATAACGCATTTTTGGAATATTAAATCCAACAATACACCACTTCATTCGCTCTCCTTTTGAGAGAAAAAACTCTTTGCTAATTCAATATCTTTATGGATTTGTGAGATAAGTTCTTGAGCACTTTTAAAGCGAATTTCATTTCTCAACCAGTCACGAAATCGAACTTTTAATGATTCTCCATAAAGATCTTTTTGAAAACTGAGAATATGTGTCTCAAATGTGTACTGAGGCTCATCGGAGCTGTTATGAAAAGTAGGATTACAGCCAATATTCGAAACAGCAGGATTCCAAACTCCATCCCAGTAAACTTCAGTAATATAAACTCCTGGTGCCGGTAAAATAAATGATTGCAACTGCAAGTTCACAGTAGGAAGTCCTATGGATTTTCCTCGCCCAGCACCACGAGCCACAACTCCAACAACGTAATATGGTCGTCCCAAAAGTTCTTGAGCCTCTCTTATTTTACCAAGACGAATGCTTTGTCGAATTTTTGAACTCGAAACAATGCCTGAGGCTTCCTGAATCGGGTCAAGGACCATTAAGGAAATTCCATTCGACATACAAAAGCTTTTCAAAGTTTCTTGAGACCCACTTCGGTCAGCTCCAAAAGCAAAGTCATGACCAACCACAAGAGCTTTGGGATGAAGTGGTTTTAAAATATAGTCTTCTAAGAACTTTTGAGCAGACGTTTGAGAAAACTTTTTGGAAAAAGGTTCAATAATCAGGTAATCCATTCCCAAAATGTTTAATTGCTCTCCCAAATCCTCCCTTGGAAATAGCCTTTGATGATTCAACTCCGGAGCTAAAACCTCAAGAGGATGAGGGTCAAATGTAAATACCACAGTAGGTACTCCCCACCGTTTTCCCTCCTCTTTAAGGGTCTGAATGAGTTTTTGATGTCCCAAATGGAGGCCATCAAAGTTTCCTACCGTTACGACACTTGCGCGAAATGCAGGAAGCTGATCTGAGACTCCCGAATAGATTTCCATATTATTGAAAATACCAAGTTTTTCATCGAGAACCCATTGAATTTCCAGCTCTTTTTTGGTACGAAGCGTTATATGTTAGAGAGTCAATTCAGAGGGCTTCGGTTTCTTATTATTAAATTAAGTCGTTGGCTTTGGAAAACCCAAGCCATTTGGCTTCGAGGATCGCTTTGTCTCGCTCTTGGAATAGGTGCTCTATACCTTGATCAAAGAGGGCGATTTGACCAACGATTCACTATGCGAGGACCACAACCTATTGATTCTTCGTTAATCATTATCGATATCCGAAGCTCTGATTGGGAATCATTTAATAAAACAGACCGCAATCTTCTCCGGGCTATGAAAGAGTATGCTTCAATTAATGAAAGATTCTTTTGGAACCCAGAAAGTTTAGAAGTTCTCCTAAAAAGGATTTTGGTTGGAGGACCAAAAGCCATCGGAGTAACATTTTTCTTTCCTATGGTTGATGACCTGAGTGGAAGCTCAAAAGTATTCGAAGATGAAAGAATCATTTGGGCGGCTCGCCTTGACTCTGATGACCGCGCATTATTACCAATAACAGCCTCGAACTATGGTTATAACGTCGGAATACTTAATTACCCCGAAGATGAAGATGGTATTTATCGGCGATTTACTCAACCCGTTTCTGAAATTCCTCACTTTGTTGTTCGTCTTTCACAAGTGAGTTCTTTAGACCAGCCCTCTCAAAATTATATTATTCCTGGCGAATCACGTGCTATCAATTACCGAGGTGGCAGCTCCACCTACCCCACTTATACTCTTACCAACCTTCTCAATGGTGATTTAGACCAAGTTCTTAAAGACAAAGTTGTTATTATTGGCTCAAGAGATTTAAGCTCGCAACTCATTGACACCCCTCTGGGACAAATGGCTGCAGCTGAAGTCTTGGCCAATAGCATCGATAGCTTTTTGCATGATCGATGGATCT
>JAGRAB010000162.1 GCA_020435085.1 Bdellovibrionales bacterium
CATTTTTAAAGTTGCTTCTAACTAAAATGAAAAATCAAGATCCAACAACACCTCTAGATAGTCATGAAATGGCGGCACAGTTAGCGCAATTTACGTCTCTTGAAAAATTAACAAATATTAGTGATGGTATTGATTCATTACGAAAAGAACAAAAGCCAAGTCAAAACTTTGAAGCTCTAAATTTAATTGGAAAATCAATCAGTGTTGATGGTTCAAAAGTAGTAAGAGCGGATGAGTCAGAAGTGCATGATATTAAATTTGTTTTATCAGGTCAGCCAAATGCAACAGATATCAATATTCGTGATGCAGAGGGAAATTTGATTAGAAAACTTACCTTCAATGCTCTCAAAGAAGGAGAAAATGTCGTTACCTGGAATGGAATGTTAGAGGACGGAACAAAAGCTCCTAAGGGTGATTACAAAGTTGAAGTGAATGCAAAAGCATCTAATGGGTCACAATTAATGGCTGAAATGAAGCAAGAAGGTCAAATTACAGGAGTGAATTTTTCAGCGAATGGGCCGATTTTATTGTTGGGAGATAAGAAAGTGGCTCTTTCTGAAGTAAAACAAATTTTAGACCCTCGTTTAATGCCCGTGAGAAATGAAATATTGAAGACGGGAGGAATGCCTCAAGTGGCTCCTCAGGCCCCACAAATGCAGCGACCAGTGGTCAAACCTGAAGCAAAAGAAGAAAAAGTAGTGAATCCTAATGGACTTCAAAATGTAGCTATGTCGAGAGGAATGATTTCTGAATTAGAAAAAGATGGAATTGATGCAGGATTGTAAGAAATGAGTATTCAAGGTTTAAATTTAAATAAAGGCATTGAAAAAGTTGGGGGAATTCAAAACCCATCAACTTCTCAAAACCAAAAAATCGATGGTGGGCCTTCATTTAAAGATACTTTAAATGAGCTGACGGGTGGGAGCCAAGCGACTGTTGGATCTCAAAAGTTAGAGAATGCTTTGAAATTTTCATCTCATGCGGTAGAGCGTATGCAAACACGAGGTATTACTTTTGATCCCACTCAAATGCAAAAAATTGAAAGTGCCATTGAAAAAGCGCGTGGAAAAGGAGCAAAAGAAACACTTGTATTGACCGATAAGTCAGCCCTTATTGTGAGTGTAAAAAATAATACAGTCGTAACAGTTATGGATAACCAAGCTTTAAAGGAGAATGTTTTTACAAATATAGATAGTACAGTAATGATTTAAGTTTTTTAAAATAGGAAGTTTTAAAAATTAACTGGGGCTGGACCTCATCAGAGGGGGCCCCTCCAGATACCGTGGACTGATTGAAGCGGTAAAGACATGGAGGTCTTATATGGGAGTTTTATCATCCCTTTATACCGGTGTATCCGGTTTGAGTGCACAAGGGGAAGCACTCGGAGTGATCGGCGATAACATTGCCAACTCTAACACTGTCGGTTTTAAAGCTAGCCGAGCAGAGTTCCAAGATATTGTTGCAAAAAGTTTAAAAGGGATTTTGGGTGGTAACCAAATCGGTCGAGGGGTAAAAATTGGTGCGGTCAATCCAATTCTCACTCAAGGAAACGTGGATGCCACAGAAAAATCGACAGACTTGGCAATTTCTGGAGATGGATATTTCATCTTAAGAGGATCTGATGGTGAGTCTTATACAAGAGACGGGTCTTTCCACTTTGATAGAGAGGGTTATCTTGTTACTAACGATAATCAGCGAGTTCAAGGTTTCCAAGCTGATGAAGATGGAGAAATTCTTAATAAGGTAGGGGATATCAAGTTCCCACGAGCATTGATTCCTGCAAAAGCCACAAAAGAAATTCATATGGATTTAAACTTAGATTCTCGTATTCAAAATGTGAAAACTTGGGATCCAGCAAACCCATATGACTCCTCTCATTATTCAACAGGTATTGAACTTTATGACTCTCAAGGGAACAAGCATTTGATGACAATGTTCTTCTTGAAGACAGCTGATCGTACTTGGGAATGGAAGGGAATGGTTGACGGTAAAGAGGTCACCGGAGGAGAAGAAGGCAAAATGGCTGAAGTGGCTTCAGGTAAGATCACTTACACTGTTGATGGAAAGTTGGATACAGAAGAGATGACGAACTCAGCATTTAACTTTTCGGGTGGAGCTCTTCAAAACCAACAAATTAAACTTGATTTTGGTGATTCGATCACAACCGATCAAGGAACGGGTCTTGATGGGTCAAAACAATATGGTAAAGAGTCTGATTTGATTTCTTGGCGGCAAGATGGAAGTGCTGCGGGTACAATTAATAACCTTTCATTTAATGATGAAGGGGTTCTGACAGCTCTTTACAGTAATGGCGAAACTCAAGATCTAGCACAAATTTCTTTGGCGAAATTTGAAAACCCAGAAGCTCTTTTTAAAGTTGGTAATAACCGAATGAAAGAAGCAAGAGATTCTGGGCCAGCGGCTGTGGGTGCCCCCAATAAAGCGGGACGTGGAAAAATCTTTGCGAAGTCTCTCGAAAGATCAACGGTGGATATGGCGTCACAGTTTGTGAACTTGATTCAAAACCAAAGAGCTTTCCAAGCCAACGCAAAAACAATTACCACAACCGATGAATTGCTTGCAGAAGTGATTAACCTCAAACGATAAGCTTTAGGCTATTAGCGAGAACATAAATAAAAAGGTCCAATGATTCCATTGGGCCTTTTTTAGGTGCTATAGGTGCCACCTTACATGCTGCTCAGA
>JAGRAB010000163.1 GCA_020435085.1 Bdellovibrionales bacterium
CAGACAATCGACTTCCTCATCTTAGTCATTCATCTCAAGAACTACTCACAGAAAAAGAGATTCTTCAAATCGTCAAAGTCAGTTTCGTCTTGTCTGGATATAGTCTTGATCGAATTGACCCTCATTTTCAATTCGATATAAAAAAAGCTCAACTCAAATTGAAAGATCTTGATACAGCATCAGACTGTTCTGATTACTTATATCAACTGGGTGTAGAAAGTCTTGGTGAGAATAAATGGTCAGAACAACTAATAATGATGAGAGAAGAAGCTTTGCCGTTTTTAAGGGTAAACTTATTAAAAGCTCATGATCGCTCAGAAGTTTTGAAAAGTCTCACAGATGAAGGGTTTCAAGTAGAAGCTGTTGATGGGCTTTCGGAGGCAATTTGTTTAAGACAACGAAAAAATGTTTTTCAATCACAGGCCTTTCAAAAGGGTTATTTTGAAATGCAAGATTATTCCTCTCAACATATTGCCCCACTCTTAAGCGTAGAATCAGGAATGAGAGTGATTGATGCTTGTGCTGGTGCGGGCGGAAAGACTTTGCACTTAGCCTCACTGATGAAAAATAAGGGGCAAATTATCGCGTTGGATATCTATGAGTCGAAATTAAAAGAGTTAAAAGTACGGGCAAAGCGAGGTGGAGCTTTTAATATTGAAACACGTGTCATTGACTCGTCAAAAGTTATTAAGCGTTTAGCACAGTCAGCTGATCGACTTTTGATAGATGTTCCATGTACAGGAACAGGAGTGTTGAGACGAAACCCTGATCCGAAATGGCGTTTAAAGGCGAGTGAGTTTGCCTCGCTTCAAGAAACTCAATATCGCATTCTAAGAGATTATAGCCAAATGCTAAAACCTGGGGGGCGAATGGTTTATGCAACTTGTAGCATTCTTCCTCAAGAAAACCAAAATATTGTTGATGAGTTTTTGGCCTCTCCTGTAGGCGAAGGCTTTAAAAAAGGGCAAGAGCTTGCTTTCAAGCCGGAATGGGGAGATGGATTTTATGCTTGTGCCTTGGAGAAAGGAGCCTCTTGAAAAGCACGTTCTCCATCGCGATCAATAGTCGCTATTTTTGAAACTCGAAAGCTTGTGTTGGCACCTTAGAAAGAACACCGTCCCTCATTGCAAACTGGCCTCGCACAAGTGTGGCGATAGGCCATCCTTTGACTTTTTGCCCATGAAAAGGCGTCCAATGAGATTTTGATTCAATCCATTGGTTTTCAATTGTCATTTCTTTGTTTAAATCAACAATAGTAAGACTGGCTTCATACTTAGGAGCAATAAAACCTCGTCCACGAATGCCAAAAATGCGAGAAGGATTGACTGCCATTAATCGGACAATATCAGTGAGCCCAATATGGCCTCGATGCATGTGATTTAAAAGAACAGGTAATGTTGTTTGTACTCCGGGCATTCCAGAGGGAGTCTCGGGGTAGGTTTTACTTTTTTCTTCAAGTGTATGAGGAGCATGGTCAGAGCCAATGACATCAACGACTTTTGCTTGAAGAGCTTTCCAGAGAGCTTGTCGGTGTTTTGTGTTGCGAATAGGAGGGTTCATTTGAGCCTTTGTACCTAAATTTACGTAGCAATCAGGAGACTCCAAAGAAAGATGCTGTGGAAGAACCTCAACTGTAATAAGATCTCCCGTTTTTTCAGTTTTTAAAAACTCCATTTCTTGCTGGGTAGAGATATGTAAAATATGAATGGGGTGGTTCATGGGTTTTGCCAATCGCACCAACCTTTGGGTTGCAAGCAGAGCTGTTTCCTCGTCTCTCCATTCTTCGTGTTTTGAAACATCGCCATTGGAGTTTTGAGCAATATATTTTCGCTCCTTGAGCCGAGGCTCATCTTCACAATGAACGGCGATTCGACGATGTGTGTTTTCAAGAACCTGACGAAGTAAATCATCATTATCAACCAGAAGAGAGCCGGTGGAACTTCCCATAAAAACTTTTACACCACAGCAGCCTGGAAGCTTTTCAAGAGCTGCTAAGTTTTGGACATTTTTTTGGGCAGCCCCCATATAGAAAGCAAAATCACAGTATGATGTGTTTTCTGCAATATGAATTTTTCGCTCTAAGTCTTGTTTTGTGAGGGTCGCAGGGTTTGTATTAGGCATTTCAAAAAAACCTGTAATACCTCCTGCAACAGCAGATCGAGATCCCATTTCTATGGTTTCTTTATGTTCAAGGCCCGGCTCGCGAAAATGGACTTGTGTATCAATAAGTCCAGGAAGGATAGTGAGCCCTTTGCCTTGAAACTTTTCTTTTGTGGGTAAATTACTAAGGGTGCCCAACGAAGAAATCTGCCCATTTTTTATGCCAAGGTCCATTTTTTCAATTTTAAAATTACTTGGATTATCAGGGTTCGAAAGGACAAGGTCTGCATTTTGAATAATAAGGTCAAACTCATTTTCATTCGCCATAAGGTCACCAAATTCTTTCAAGTAAGGTTTGTAGGAGGTACTATTTGCATTTTATCACCTGGACCATCCTCCAGGAGTCCAGACCTTTATGTGTAAGCTAATGGATTTCTTGACCTTTTTCAACTAACAACGAGACAATTATGAGGTGAACTTTGAAACCTTTTTTACTTTTGTGGTTAATAATAGTGTTTTGATCACTCAGTGGCTGATTGTCTGTGTTTTTGCGACGGCTTTGCTCTATTTAGGCCTTTATATTTTTGCCAAAAATAAACTTTCTTCTGATGAAACAATTATTATAAGTCCAGAACAATTGGAAAAGCGTTCTGGAAATAACAAGAACTCAAATATTTCTCCGGTAGCTCCTTCTGTTGATGAAATTATGTCTCAACCAGGAATGAAAGAGGCTCCGCAAGGAGGGGAAAAAGCGACAACAGCAACTCCGACACCAAGTGCTGGAACTGCGACGAGTGCCGCAGCCCTCGATGCGGCTCAACAAGAGCTACAACTCAAAGATATGGAGATCACTAAGCTAAAGCATGAAATTGAAAATGCAAAAGGGAATCAGCTCGAT
>JAGRAB010000164.1 GCA_020435085.1 Bdellovibrionales bacterium
ATCTTAACTATAAGGTGAATCAGTTTTATTTAGATTTTACCCGAACACTTTTCTCAGAGTGGATGAAACCTAAGAGCGAAGTTTTTGATTATATTGAAAATCAACCAGAAATAAATACTCACAGACTGATTCAGCTCATGAAGTTAGATTGGCAATTGGCAACAGAAGCTTTTCAATGGGTTCAGGCTCGTCATGATAAACTCGAAACAGCACTCAAAGATCAAAAACAAAATAAATTGAAGGGGTATACACTACCAAGCGAGTCGGAGTTAGCTGCTGAAAAATTTTGGCAGTCGACAAAAGACTTTAGTAATTTTTCAAAAAATCTCGATCAGTTTTTAGGAGATCTTGGCGTTAAAAAAGTACAAAGTGCTTTATTTTATATTTTAAACCAGCCTGAGTACTTCACTCTTAAAAAGAGTGAAAAAGTAAAGTGTCTTCAGTTAATAGAAAAAAAATATTCATTGAATGAATTATTAATAACAGAAATTACCTTTGAAAAGGTATTGCTCTCAGAACAAAATGAACATGCTGTTTTTGAAATTGTAAGATCAAGCCAGGCAGATGATCTTTCAGAGCTTCATCCATTATTGCGTCGTTTGTTTTCAATGTATATTGGTAACAATAAAAAAATGAATTTATTTTTTTCCTATTTTGAGAAAGATCCCGAGGTTTATTTGAAATTTGCCTCTTCGATCTTTCATTTTATTAAAGTTCGTAAGCCATATCCATTAGATTTTTACTTTCAAATTATGACTCTTCTACTTTCAAATTTGAATTATGGTGAAACTCCCGGAATGGCTATTGAAGTTCTTATGGCCTACAAAGGAGATATTATAAATGATAAAATTATTTTAACGCCTTTTTTGGATGCATTGTCAATGAGAGCCAAAAATCATCGGCTTGCAACTCTCAGCATGTTAAAGTTTATGAATGAAATTTCAAAAAACACCATTCGTCCAGAGATTTGGGATGTGAGTAGACCTAAGGCTCTTATTCAAAATGGGATAGATATTTTGAATACAGGAAAATATCCAAAACTTTTAGTGCAGTGGGGAGAGTATTTATTCGATTGGCATAGTGACCTTTTAAAAGATGATCAATTTCAAAAAGAGGTTTTTGATACGATCGAAAAACATCTTTTAAAAATACGAAATGATTTAACAAGTTCAGAGTTGACAGCTATTAGGAATACATTTGGGCGGCTTCCAAGCTATGCCAAAAATCCACAAATAGATGTGATCAAGAAACTCCTAGAGAGATCGCCGAAATAATTTCAGCAAAGCCTTCCCCTTCAGATAAGCTTGAGACAAAGGTTGGTAAGTGCTTGAGGCGGCCTTCGAAGGTTTTGATGTTAGCAACAGCAAAAGAATATTTAAAAGCAGCAAACATGGGCTCATCATTTGGTGAGTCACCGACAAAAGCAAATTTTGATGAATTACTTTCAAATAGAATTTGAAATTCAGATTGGCAGTATTCTTTACAGGCTGTGAGTTTGTCATAGTGGCCAAACCAACCGTTGACATGAATATTACTGACTTTTGCTGTGGCCCCATGTTTTTTAAAAATGCTGACAATTTTATCAATAGCGGCTTCAGAGAGAGCGGGGACATCTTCACTAAAATCAATGGCAAGGTCAAAGAGCCTTGAAAACTGATCTGAAGCAATAGCGCAACCAGGAACTTCTTTTAAAACTTCAAGCTCAATGAGTTTTAATTTTTTTTGATTCTCAGTACGAGTTTTTTCATCGATAAAGAAATGCCTTTTCATTTGACTATTATGGTAACGAAAATAAAAGGCTCCATTTTCGCCAATCACTCCGTGAACAGGCCATGTTCGTGCAATCATCTCACACCAGCCAGCAGGTCGGCCAGTAACGGGAACAACCGCAATACCAGCCTCATGGAGTTTCCAAAGTGCAGCATAGGCTTGGGGCCCAACTCGTCCGTCAGTGGTAAGAGTTCCATCAATATCTGTAAATAGGCATATGAGCGATAGGTGGGGGAGGTCTTTTAGAGTTTTCATAAAAGTAACATCCCAGATTTAAGTCCTTAGGACAAGGTGCCAAATTTGATAATTCAACTTGATTGAAGGAATCAATCGGCCCTATCTTAGGAAAATATGGATAAAACTGTTTTATCTATATAATATAATCCGCCAGCAACACTTGCAATGTGCGTCAAGTAAAGGAAAATCAATGGCAAAAGCCACTTCTGGTCAAAAATTAGTTATTGTTGAGTCTCCCACAAAAGCCAAAACGATTCGAAAGTATCTTGGTAAGGACTTTATTGTTGAGTCTTGTATGGGGCATATTCGAGATCTTCCCCAATCAGCCAAGGATATTCCTGAAAAATATAAAAAATTGCCATGGTCTAATTTAGGAGTCGATGTTGATAATAACTTCGAGCCCATTTATTGCATTCCCAAGACCAAAACTCGAATTGTTAAAGATTTAAAAACCAAAGTAAAAGATGTTGATGAATTGATTCTTGCGACGGACGAAGACCGTGAGGGAGAAAGTATTAGTTGGCATTTGCTGGAAGTGTTGAGCCCTAAAATTCCGGTAAAACGAATGGTCTTCCATGAGATCACGAAAGAGGCGATTCAATCGGCATTAAAAAACTTTCGCGATGTGGACTTTGACTTAGTCAGAGCCCAGGAAGCAAGACGAATTCTTGATCGACTTGTGGGCTATACAATTTCACCATTGCTTTGGAAAAAAGTGGCGTATGGCTTGAGTGCAGGTCGTGTACAGTCAGTGGCTGTGCGATTGATTTCAGAAAGAGAGCATGAACGAATTCGATTTAAAAAAACGGATTATTGGTCCATCACTGGTCAACATA
>JAGRAB010000165.1 GCA_020435085.1 Bdellovibrionales bacterium
CGCAATTAAGGGGGCCAGTTTCTAAGTTATACGTTTTCTTTAAAGATCTTTTTTTCAATACGATCAAGGCGATCGCTCACACTGGTGTATCCATCTAAAACATATTTATTTCTGGCATTTTGTTCTTCAACAAAAAGCCCAATGCGGTGGACCTCTGATAATACTTTTTTGAGTAGCGACTCTATATCGGCAAACCGTGACTCCATTTTATCAAATCGAGCATCTACTAATTTAAAGCGGGCATCTATTTTATCAAATCGAGCATCTATTGCTTCAAAGCGCGCGTCTATTGATTCAAAGCGAGCATCTATTGATCCAAATCGAGCGTCCACCGATTTAAAACACGCCTCGATTCTATTAAGACGCGAATCATTTTTCTTAAAACGGGATTCCATTTTTCTTTCTAATGATGAAACCGAATACTTTAATTCGTCTCTGACTTCGAAAAGCATTTCCTTTGTCACGGGAATTTGGGCAGATTTTTTTGGCGGCACTTTTTTAAGCCGTTTTGATTTTCGAACCACTTTTTTCTTAGGCACGGAACCCCTCCACCGGTATTGGCAATAAAGCACATCTGTAATTAATATTCAATGACGTCCGAGCTTTGAAATATATTCCGGACACGCCAAACCCCAGCTAACTCTTTAATAAAACTGGAGATATCTAGGGATTATCAATTGCAATAAATAAACCAAAATGGAATAGCTTGCCAACTGCATCACTGGCCGAAAGAAACCTAATAGAAATGCAGTATTCCCCTTACAAAATATTCGCAGCCAATTCGGCGAGCTCTGAACGCTCTCCTTTTTGAAGGGTCACGTGCGCTGAGAGTTTATGGCCCTTAAAGCGTTCTACTGAATATGTGAGTCCACTATTTGAACTATCCACATAAGGGTTATCAATTTGGTAACAGTCTCCAGTGAGAACCACTTTTGTTCCCTGCCCTGCTCTTGTGATAATGGTTTTAATTTCATGAGGTGTTAGGTTTTGTGATTCATCCACAATAAGATACTGATTGGGAATTGACCGTCCACGAATATAAGTCAATGGCTCAATATTGAGCATGCCTTGATTAATCAATTCTTGCGCACGGCCCGCCGCTTTTTTATCGGCTCCCATCAAGTATTCGACATTATCAAAAATAGGTTGCATCCAAGGATTTAATTTTTGCTCCACATCACCAGGCAAATACCCAATATCCCGTCCCATTGGGAAAATCGGACGACTCACAAGAAGTCTTTGAAAACGCCCCTCATCAAGAGTCTTGTAAAGACCGGCGGCAATTGCCATGAGGGTTTTTCCGGTTCCTGCTTTTCCAACAAGAGACACAAACTTGATATCATCATTGAGAAGACAATCAAGAGCAAAGCTCTGCTCAACATTTCTTGGGTGAATACCCCAAATACTTTCTGTTGGACTAATTAATGGAACCACTTGCTCATCGACATATCTGCCAATGGCCGAGTGATTCGGGTTGGATTTATCTTTTAAGATCACATACTGGTTTGCTAAAAGCTTGTGTTCACCCGTCAGATTTAATGATTTATCTTTATAAAAACGATCGATCATTTCTGGTTCGACATCTAACTCTTTAAGCCCTGTATACATATCTTCAAACGAAGTATCATCAGGATCATAATCTTTTGCGTTCACACCAAAAACATCAGCTTTAATGCGAAGGTTAATATCTTTTGTTACTAACTCAACGTTAGATGTTTTAAATTCTGCGGCTAATGCGAGAGCCGTTCCTAAAATTCGATTGTCGGCTTTTCTTGCATCAAACTCAGGCGGCAAACCAGCTACTTGAAAGTCTGTATTGACATAAAGCCATGCTTTTGACTTTTCTAAATTCACTCCCTCGGCCAAACTTCCTGTTTCACGGAGAACATCAATAAATCGACTGAATTGACGAGCATTACGACCGTTTTCACCCAAGTCTCTTTTAAAACGATCAACCTCTTCAATGACTGAAATAGGTACATAGATGTCGGCATCTTTAAACTTTGTAATTGCGAGAGCATCGAAAAGAATGACATTGGTATCAAGAACAATTTTACGATCGAGGCGATGTGGCATCGTCATGGCGGTCTCCCCCTATATGTTATAATAATTGGAACCTATTTCTAGGCCAATGTATAGGGAAAACTCTTAAAAAAACCTGTTTTACTTGATATTCGAAACCATCACATCACCGGAGTCGCTCTCCAATGACGCACTTACCGTCTCGATAAATTTAACGAAATGAAAAAGTGCAATTTCGTTCACTGTACCCATAACAAACTTAGCCCCATGACGAAAAACACTTTCATCTTCCAGTTCACGTACATTACTGACTTTAACCGTAAAAGGAAAATAAGTTGTCTGATTCATGTAAACTCGAACAGCGATTTCTTCATCTGCACTAAAGCTGCCTTTTTCATGTTCGATATCAAATGCAATCCCTGTTTCAGAGATATCGTAGAGGGAGACTTTTAAAAGCCCTTGGTTAGGAACAACAACAAAGGCCCCAATAAACTCAGTGAGAATGGTACGACGAACTCGACGTCGCTCTTGATTGATAATCTCATTCCGACGTTCCGTCATATCTAAAACGGGTGCCTTTTCTTTTGCTTGTTTTGCCTGTGGTTGGCTTTGACGTGAACGTCGTCGCGCGGCCAGGTCAATAATATTGCCCTTAGAGTCCATGAATCCCCCTGTATTTATCTCTCTATCGGCAAAAAAATGTCTCAACTTTAGGCACTGCAATTGCTATAAATAAAGGAGAATATGGGCGAATCTCGATTTGATAAGGCATTTCAGGCACTTATAATTAGCTTGCTAATTCATATAGCAGTTTCTTTGATCATTTATTTGGCTCCTGAGCCTAAAATTGTCGATGAACCCATTACCGTTGAACTTATTGACGCCAAATCGGCTTCACAAACCATTGTTGATGAAACCGAAAAAAATGAGGACCTTTTAGAGAAACTTAAAACCCAGTCTCAGTTACTTTCAAAATATAATAAACGGGTTGAGAAAGAACAAATTGCCCAAAACAAAACTGGAGAAACTCAAAATCGTCGAGGAAACTCCAATCAAAACCAACAACCCAGCCTTTCAAAAAATCTTAACCTGGCTCCGCAAGTTAAACATAAACCTTCAAATGAAGGCGTTGGAGAAAAACAACCAAAAGTGAATCCTCTCTTAAATAGTGGTGGCGTTCGCGGCTCCATGAATAACAGTGTTGCTCTTGGAGAATCCACGAGTGGTCAAGATATACCAGGCGTACAATCAGGGTCTTTCACCGCGTTGAATACAGATCAATTCACTTACTATTCTTTTTTTGAACGAGTGAATAATGCCATTCGATATCGATGGATTACGGGAGTTCGCAATTTTGTCAGAGATGCCTCACCTAAAACAATTAACCAACTAGCAAAAATTCCTACACCAACAGTTGTAAGAATTTTATTAGACAAAGATGGAATGGTTGTCCGTGTTGATATTATAGGATCCAGTGGATCAAAGACTCTTGACCAAACTGTTATTGATGCCTTTTACCAAGCGTCTCCCCTCAATCATCCCCCTGATGGAATGGTTCAAGAAGACAGAATGGTACATCTCAACTACTCATTTAAAGTTCTCTTTCGTCCTGTTTATGTTGCCGACGGCGACAATACGAAAACTCAATAGGAGTTGGCCCTACAAGTTTTATAGGTGGGGCCATAACATCTCTTTATAGGCAAAATATGCCCATAGACATTGCTCCTGATCCTGCTCGACTGGACTCTATTGGCACACTATAATTTGATATTCTAAAGAAGATGAAAACACGTTGGATCATAGGACTCTTTGCTCTCTTCTTTAGTACGCCGATTGCTCATGCTGGGTTTATTGAACTCGGTACCAGTGCAAATTATCGTCGATCAACAATTGACTCCAATAACTTTCAAGAATCTATTTCATTTACAGGAAGTGTTGCCTATTATTTTTGGGAAAGTTCCGCCCTTGAGCTCAGTTATACAGAAGGATATTCACAAATTGTGGTCACTCCAATTGCTGACTCAAAAACAATTACTGAAACTCAATTTTCTCTTCTCGGCCTTGATTTTGTTTTATCTATTTCTGGTCGCGAAGATGCTTTTCAACCCTATTTAAAAATGGGGGGAGCAGTCATTACAAAATCCATTTATCGGCAAATTGATGGAGTCACTGGTAAAGATAAAATTGCTGAACAAACAGGAACAGTTCCAAGTGCTGGAATTGGTTTTAAAATTCTTTTAACCAAAACTTTTTCTATAAAAATTGGTGTCGACGCTTGGACAAGTCCTCTTAACGACGATCCTGTCACCATCGACTACGCAGGACGCGCCGGACTTTCTTGGTTTTTATAAATGAAATGGGTCAAGTCACTTGGTCTTATTTTACTAATCTTCAGCACGACGGGTTGCCAGATCCCCTACCTTATCAAAAACTCCTGGCATCAAACAAAAATTCTTAAAGCAAGAAAACCCATTACTGAAGTTCTTAATGACCCTGCTATAACCTCTGAGGCTAAAAGAAAACTCATTCTCATTCAAGATGCAAAACACTTTGCAGAATCTACTCTCAAACTCACTCCAACAAAGAATTATTCCACTTATGTGGATTTAAAACGAGAATATGTTACCTGGGTTGTTCGAGCTGCACCAAAGCACGCACTTGAGCCTTATACCTGGTGGTTTCCTATTACTGGTTCTGTTCCTTATAAAGGTTATTTTACAAAAGAGGGTGCAGTAGACGAATCTCACTCTTTGAAAAAAAAAGGGTATGACACTTTTGTTCGCGGTGTGACGGCTTATTCAACTCTCGGGTGGTTTGAAGACCCTGTCCTTAATACAATGATGGATTATGATGACTATGAACTTGTGAATCTCATTATTCATGAAACAGTTCATGCCACACTATTTATTAAAAGCAATGTCGACTTTAACGAAAGGCTTGCAACCTTTATTGGGAATAAAGGAGCTCAAATTTTTTTTGAAACTCAAAATAAAGGAAGTGAAATTTTAAAAACTGCCTCTGATCGTAACAATGATAATTCCGTATTTTCAAAATTTATCACCTCAGAAATAGAAAACTTGAAATCCTGGTACAAGGCGGAGGGAAAAAACTCTAGCGAAGACCAACGGCAAGAAAAGTTCAAGTCTATCTCGCAAAAGTTTCAAAAAGATATTGCTCCACAAATGAAGTCTGATCAGTTTCAAGACTTTCCTCAGTTGCCATTAAACAATGCTGTGCTTTTATCGTTTCAATCTTATCAAGTGAATTTAGATCTTTTTGAAAAGCTTTATACAGCTTTAGGATCTGATTTCTCTAACTTCATTCACTTTTGCACAAAGCTGGAATCTGAAGGTGATCCTCATAAAAAAATTGAAGATTATTTGAAAATGCAGAAATAATTATTGGATTAGAAGAAAACCACTTTTTCTTCTGAGCCATCCGTGTCTCAAGAAGTTTTGTCGCGGCTTGATAGGATTTATTTTTGAGGTCTTACTTGGTTCCATTTTTTGGACCAATTGGTTTTTTGGATACTTTCACATTGTTTCATGATTTGTTTTTTTGATTTCTCAGAATTCCATTTCGCAAGAAACTCATCATGAGCTGGATCAACACTTTTAGCCAACTCCCGCGTCCACATCAGACTACTCACTGTATTACGACTATCCTCAGATAAACGCATCAGTTCTAGCAAATCTTCTTTTAAATTTGAGTCTACTTCTCCCTCAATGAAGTCGACCCAACACCATTCTAATTCTTCGCGTTCCTCATTTTTTACTGACATTATGATTCTACCTCCACAAAAATTCCTCTTTGTTCATTAATATTATATGACCCTTTTTCTTTCATTAACTTAAATTCTGGATGCTCTTCAAGTTTTCCTTTTAACTTTAAAAGAGCATGTCGATAGTTCGCCTTAGCCGTATCGTAAGGACAATTCATCACTTCGGCGATTTCTTTAAAACTCATATCATCAAAGACTCTTAATGATATGGCTTCTCTTTGTTTTTCAGGTAAATTATCTATTTCTTGCTTAATCATTTCAAATACTGATGACCGATGTAAATGAGCATCTATCTGGTCATCAACACTTAATATAAAATGATCGATACACACATTTTCTTTCTTTGTTGAGCGTAGCTTATTTCTCGCTGTATTAAGAGTGATCTGATACAACCAACTTTTAAAAGAAGACCGTCCCTCAAAGGAATCGAGCTTTTGAAAAGCCTTAATAAAGCTTTCTTGGACGACATCTTCCGCCAAAACCATATCACGAGTAATTCGAAGTGCTGCTTTCATGATTGTTTTCTGATGCCTTTCCACAAGTTCCGCAAAAACAGCTGTGTTGCCGTTTTTAATTTCTTCTATAAGTATTAGATCAGCTTTCATAAGCGTCTCTTCTCCTTGTTGACTGGCCCTTGGGCCAATTCGGTTAAATAAAAGTGCAACTCGGATGAAAGTTCTCAGTTGGTATATGCTTTTTTGAATAATATCGAGGGTTTAAGTTTTTCCCGCTTGAATGTTGTCGTCATAAAATGATATGTGAGCAATGACCACAACCAATCCCCACATTGAGATAGAGCAAGGTTCTTGCCAACTTAACTGGTGCCATTTTGACTGGTTCATTCAACAAAAATTATACAGTTTCACTCGACTTTAGTTGTAATTTGACCAAGTCATTGACGAAT
>JAGRAB010000166.1 GCA_020435085.1 Bdellovibrionales bacterium
GACCTTCATTCAGAATTTCAAAAGTCTCTGCCTCTGCAAAGCCTATTGATTTCTCAGCACTAAATATCCAAAATAATGAGGAGACTCCTCCCCCAAAAATACAAATAATAATAAAAGTCGTTAAAATACTTTGTTTATTCATTACGAATCCATCGAGTAAATAGATAGCGATTCAATAAAAACCCCAATAAAATACCCAACAAAGCTCCACAAAATATATCAGAGGGATAATGAACTCCTACATAAGGGCGTGAATAGGCAACGAGTGCTGCATAAGCAAAAAATATAACACGAAGCTGAGGGTAGAAAGCACTTAAGACCATTGCACCGGCAAAATTGTTAGTCGCATGATTACTCGTAAAGCTATACCCTCCCGGAGAGTAATCTAATTTTAATATCGCTCCAGTCAGCTCCTGAACATGCTGTGGTCTCGGCCTTTTAATGAGTGGTTTAATTACTCGATGTGAGAGACCATCAGAAATCAAAATTGATAAACCTAAACATAAAAGAATTTTTAAAGCTCTTGTTCTTTCTTTATAGAACCAAAAAATAAGAATCACTGGGAGTATATAATACAAGAAATAATGATTTTTATGAGCCAAAGTAATTGTCACAAAAAACTGATCTAAAATAGGGTGAGTCCATACTTGATTGATTTGATGAAACAGCCGTTGATCGAGATGTTGAAACCATTCAATCATTGTCCACCCCAAAAGCTTTCAGACATTCTATCACTTCTGCTGGCAATATATCTACCAAGCATTTTTGATATGTTTCTTTGTTTATACAAGGTCCTTGTCCATGTTTACTACAAGGTCTGCAGTCTAATTCACGCTCAAGAACTCGAGTCGTTACTCTTGATGGAAAGCCAAATGGAGCGGGACCCATAAGAGCCACACAGGGCCTTCCCACCTGTTCTGCCACATGCATCAGCCCTGTATCATTAGCAACGAGGGCCGTTGATTGTGCCACAACCCATGCACTTTCAAGCAAAGAAAGCTGACCTATCCAATTGAAAACTCTTTCAGGAGCGACCTCAACAAGTTCACTCGCAAAAGTATCCTCTGGTCCTCCAAGAATAACAAAATCAATATGAGCCATGCTTTGAATGACTTCTTTAAAATAATTAAGGGGCCAACGCTTTAAAAGGAATGCTGCTGAGGGAGCTAAAGCCACAAATTTTTGTGGAAATTGAGGTTTTAATTTTTTTTCAACTTCTTTATTAAAATCTAAAGAGAAATACAGTTGTGGTGTCGAAGGCGACGCTGCTCTTAGCCCCCATTTCTCTAATGGCTTTAAAAGTGCTCCCTGACCAGAAAAAGGTTTCGGAAATAAATTCCACCGAAAGCGAAAAAGAAGAAAACGTTTCCAACGGTAAATCGGACGTCTTAAAAACTGATGTCCTCGAATCCACTTTCGAAAACCTAAAAATCCATTGAGAAAATAACAAATCACACGAGATCTTAAATTATTATGACAATCATAAATATGAGTCCAGTTCTCAGCTCGAAGAGTCTGGGCTAAATGAATAAGCTCTCGCCAACTTCCCTTCTTAGAAATACTCCATACTTTTTGAATATCTGAATGTGACTGAAAAAGAGGGACAAAATCTTCTCTCGTACAAAAATGAATTTCGGCATTTTTCCACTGTTCTTTAATACAGCCGGCAATGGAAAGGCTTTGTAAAACATCTCCAAAAGATGAAAACCGAAAAACCAGAACTTTAGGGTGTAACTGAGACATTTTTTAAATTTAACACGTTCAGTAAGAATGTCATTAATT
>JAGRAB010000167.1 GCA_020435085.1 Bdellovibrionales bacterium
CTGAATCATAAGCACTCGGACAAAGTGTTTTAATTAAAAGTCCTAATCGACACTTCGAATCTTCACCACAACCATAGATCCAAATTCTTTCATCTGTTGAAATATCATTCGCTTTTCGTACCAAATGATCTAATTGGGCAATTTCTTCTGAGCTATGAATAGAACCAAAAAGTATTCTTGCAACCTTAGCTCTTTTTTCTCGATCATCACCTGTATATATATTTAATTGTTCATACAAAAGATGTTTCATTGCACCAAATGTTGAATCTTCCCAACTCGGTGCTGAAAAAATAGGAGCCTGCCCTTGGTGACAAGAAAGACACTTACCTCGATCCACATAATAAACATTTTGATGAGAACTTCCATAACCTGTCACAATTTGATATTCAAAGCGTCCAGCTTCTTCATTATAGCTGATAACCTCTAGTTGGTTACGTGCTTTCACATATCCTAAAAATAATTTTCCATCTGAAAAATATTTTTTTTCATCTTTTGAAGCAAAAACGATTCGTGGATTTAATAAAGGATTATATGATAAATCCACAGGCCGCTGAAGTGATCGACTAAAGGGGAACATGGAGTGAACAAAGGTTTCTGGAGTTTGATCTTGAGAGGCAATCAGCTGGTCTAGTGGAAAGGGAACATTATATTTTACTGTTCCATCACTCATTTGCTTTGAATACAATTTATCAAAAAGGGAGCTGCCAATAGGAGGGATATTCGGACCTTGCGTATCTGCTGATAGCGGAACAAGATGGTCTTCTTCTGTGGCTTGAGAAAATGGAATATATAAAAGTAAAGATAGAACTAATATTCTCAACATAAACAACCTTCAATTGATATTATCATTTTTAAATACACGACGAATTTTTAACCCCTTACCAGGAATCGTTTGCAATATCGCCAAAAGTCTTTGGTCATTAGAACTTAAGACTTTAACTCCCAATGAGGTTCCTTCGCGAGCCGCTTGTTTGAGTTCAAAAACCAGTCGACTTGAAACCGAATGAGGAATTTGGCCATTAGAAATCAGCTTTTCTTCTTTTAAGTCCGCTATTACAGACTTTAAATGCGGAAGAGCTTTTGATGCTGGAATAAAACTTTTCCCCAAACTCTCAGGCTTGATAAAACCGTCTTTCTCAAAAATTTCATTCAGCTTCTCCATAGAGATCGCATTTTCAATGGACCATGGCAAAGACTCAATTCTCCTGAGCTCTTTTAAAGTACCACCAACATTTAATTCTTGGCCTAATCGATGCCCCCAAGCTCTAATAAAACTTCCCTTGGAGCAACTCAACTGCACGGAAACTCTTTCGGGAGTGACTTCAAGTATTTTTATATTATAAAAGTTCATTATTTTTTTAGGCAGTTCCACCGTTTTATTTTCACGAGCATACTCATAAAGTTTTTTACCCTTTACCTTTGCTGCTGAAAAAATGGGAACCTCTAATTCAATGTCACCCGTTAAGCTTTGGATGGCTTTTTCAATTTTATCTTTTGATAAATCACAAGGAGTCTGGGTAAGAACTTCTCCTGTCATATCAAAAGTATCTGTTGTTAAACCCAATTGAATTGTTGTCAGATAAGTTTTATCTTGAGTTAAAAGAAAATCAGATAGTTTTGTGGCATTGCCAATAAGAAGAATTAAAAGCCCTGAGGCCATTGGATCGAGAGTTCCACAGTGACCAATGGCTTTTGTTTGAAAAAATCGCCTTGCTTTAGCAACAACGTCGTGGCTTGTCCAACCCTCTGGTTTATCTAAAAGTAGAATTCCATTTAGAGTATTCAAGTTTACCCTCGCTTACTGTTTAACGCGGCAATCATTTCTTCAAGCTGTGGGTTCTCTGATGTTGTATGATTAATAAAAAATTTCATTTTTGGACAAAATTTCATTTTCAAGTTTTTACCAATATATCTTTGGATTTCTGGCGTCTGTTCTTCGAGTAAAGCTTCAGCTTCAACTCTATCTTCTTGAGACCCAATAAAACTTAAGAAAACTTTTCCTGTTCGCATATCTGGATTCACTGAGACTTCAGCAACTGTCACAACACCAGGAAGGGGTACTTTTAGACCATTGACAAAATATGTGGCAATAATTTGGCGCAATTCTTTTTCTGCACGTTGAACGCGCCGATTATCTGTATTCATTTTACTGCCCCATTAAGTTAATGCGCGAGCCACTTCTTCTCTGACAAAGGTTTCAATTTCATCGCCAACTTTAATGTCATTGTAGTTTTCGATTCCAATACCACATTCGTAGCCACTGGCCACTTCTTTGGCGTCATCTTTGAAACGCTTTAAGCTTGAAATATTGCCTTCGTAAATTACTCGACCTTCACGTAAGAGTCTTGCAAAATTATTACGCCCAATTTTTCCATCGACAACAAAGCAACCCGCAATCGTCCCAATTTTTGGAACAGAGAAAATATCTCGAACTTGAGCGCGACCCATCTCTTTTTCCACAACGTCAGGAGTGAGCATTCCTGAAAGAGCGGCTTTGATATCATCAATTAACTCATAAATAATAGAGTAGGATTTGATTTCAACGGCTTTTTCTTTTGCAAGTCTTTGTGCAGAAGTATCTGGCCTTACATTAAAACCAATAATCATGCCCTGAGCTGTGCTGGCTAAAAGTACATCGCTTTCTGAAATAGCTCCAACCGCACTATGAATCACTTTAACTTTGACTTCTTCATTGCCAAGCTTTTCAAACATCCCCTTAATAGCCTCAATACTTCCAGCGACATCGGCTTTAAGAACAATAGAAAGTTCTTTAACATCTCCCGCTTTTACTTTCGCAAAGATTTGATCTAAAGACATTTTTGAAGATGGTTGTTCTTCTTTTTCTATTTCCATTTCCCTTGCTTGAGCAATAGCACGAGCTGTTTCCTCATCTTTTGTAACATCAAAAAAGTCACCGGCGTCTGGAGTGTTTGCAAGCCCCATGACCTCAGCGGCATAACCAGGGCCTGCCTCTTTCACAACTTTTCCCTTATCATCCATCATTGATCGAACACGTCCTGAAACACGTCCAGCAACGATGATATCTCCATTCTTTAGCGTCCCATCTTTGACAAGAAACGTCGCCACGCTACCACGTCCTTTTTCCATTCGGCTTTCAATAACAACTCCTGTTGCTGATCTCTTTGGATTTGCACGAAGCTCTTGTATTTCAGCTGTCAAGTGAACTTGTTCAAGAAGCTCCTTAATACCCTCACCTTTAAGAGCTGAAACAGGACAAAAAATCGTTGTTCCGCCCCACTCTTCTGGAATTAATTCATACTCAGTTAACTGCTGCTTAATACGATCTGGATTCGCTCCTGGCCGATCCATTTTATTAATTGCAACAATAATAGGCACATTCGCAGCTTTTGCATGACTAATGGCCTCTTCCGTTTGAGGCATCATTCCATCATCCGCAGCAACTACAATAATCACAATATCAGTGACATTCGCCCCACGGGCTCGCATAGCAGTAAACGCCGCGTGACCGGGTGTATCGATAAATGTCACAACGCTGCCACCTTCTAAGTTGACCGAATAAGCTCCAATATGTTGAGTGATGCCTCCGGCCTCACCTTTTGTCACATTAGTTTTTCGAATAGAATCAAGAAGTGTTGTCTTACCGTGATCGACATGCCCCATCACAGTCACAACCGGTGGGCGTGTTTGAAGTTTTGCTTCAAGATCTCCAAATGCCGCTGCTTTGACCATTTCATCCACAGAAAGGTGAACATTTTTCGCTTCAAACCCAAATTCAGGAACAATAAGGGAGACAGTGTCAAAATCTAAATTTGTATTTAATGTGGCTTGAACACCCTCTGACATCAACTTTTTAATAAGTTGTGGTACTTTCACATTCATTTGTTGAGCTAAGTCATTCACCGAAATCACATCATGAACTTCCACAATACGCTTAGACGCCTTTGGTATCGTAATAATATTTTTTTTAATGGCTCCTGTAATAGGCTTCTTTTTCTTGGGTTGAAAAATAACTTCTCTTTTTCTAAATTCTGTCGCTGTAAAATTTTGAACTTCTTGTTCTTTTCCAGCCCCAGCTTTCGGTTGTTGTTTTTTCGCTCCAATTTCTTTTCTGTCTTTGGTAAATCGGCTTTCATAGTCCTCATTGGGAGTATCAAATGGGTCGATTCCAACAAAACCTGTTCTTAAATTTCTTTGAGCCGGTCGTCCTCCAGCTACTGGGGCTGCTTGCTTATCTCCCCCGCCACTTGTCATTGCAGATGATTTACTTCCGCTGGTTTGAGTGACTCGACGTAAATCCATTCGCCCCACAATATTTTTAGGCTTTCGAGTGGTTGTTTTTTCTCCACTTGGATCCATTGCTGCTGCTGAAGAGGCTTGAGCAATGTTTTGTGCTTCTTGAATTTCTACCGAATCTGAACCCAAAACTTCTGGCGATACTGGTGATGTACTTGTTTCATCCATGATAGGGCTTAAACTCTCATCAGCAATGCTAGGAGCTTCTGTCGCAGCCCCTGCTTTTCTGCGAATCACTGTTTTTGAAGATGCCGCTGTTTTTTTAACAACTTTTTTTGCAACGGCACCACTCGCTTTTTTAACAACCGTCTTTTTGGCGACTTTCTTTTTAGCAACTTTCTTTTTTGCTGTTGCTTTTTTAGCGACAGTTTTCTTTTTTACTTTTTTCTTTGTCGTTGCCTCAGCCCCCTCTTCAGCACTACCTCCTGTGAGCCTTTTTTTGATTTCATCAATAGTATCATCATCTAAGGTTGCCATATGGCTTTTTACCGGAAGCTTCCATTCTCGGATTTTATCCATCAACGCGATGGTTTCCATACCGATTTCTTTTGCAAATTCAAATACCTTTAGTTGACTCACACACTCTCCTTCATTGACTCAAACACGAGTTTTATTTACTCGGCTGAAATCTCTTCCGTTGCATCTACTGATTGCTCTTCTTCATTTAACGCCGCTAATTCCTCTTTTAATCGAGCATCTGCAGCAGAAATGGCATCTCCACCAACACTGGCCTCTTCTGTTTTAGCCGTTGGAGCTGTAGGAATTTCTTTTCCTTCTGCTTTATATTTTTCCAAAAGATCTGAGGCATCTTGAATAAGCTTTTGCGCTTTATCTTCTTCCTCATATCCTGGAATGGCCATGACATCTTCAACATCAGAATCTGCTAAGGCTTGAAAAGAACCAAAGCCAGATTGGAAGATATTTTGCGCCATCGTATCTGTCATTCCTGGAATAAGCATTAAGTTAAAAATCGCTTCTGCTGTTCTTGAAGCCGCATTGGACTCGGAAAGAATATCTAATCGCCAACCGCTCAGCTTAGCCGCCAAACGCACATTTTGTCCTCTCTTACCAATGGCTAAGCTTAATTGCTGATCGGGAACAACCACTTCCATGGACCTTTCATTATCATCTAAAAATACTTTCGAAATTTCAGCAGGAGCAAGCGCATTACAGACAAACCTGGCTGGATCTTCATCCCAGTTCACAATATCAATTTTTTCGCCCTTGAGCTCTTGAACGATATTTTGAACACGACTGCCCTTCATTCCCACACAAGCTCCAACAGGATCAACAGCTGGATCTTTTGAAATGACAGCAATCTTTGCTCTTTGGCCTGGTTCACGTGCGGCTGCTTTTACCTCAACAATACCGTCATAAATTTCAGGAACTTCCATTTCAAAAAGTTTTCTCAAGTAGTCGCCTGAAGCTCGAGACATGATAATTTGCGGACCACGAGTGGTTTGGCGCACATCACTGATAAACCCTTGAATACGATCGCCAGGTTTAAACTGTTCACCTGGAATTTGTTCTCGGGGTGGAATGTAAGCTTCTGTTCTTCCTAAATCGACAACAATAGCTCCTCTTTCTACACGACGAGCAATACCAGATGCAATCTCCCCTTTTCTTTGTTCAAACTCTGAAAAAATAATATCTCGTTCAGCATCGCGTACTTTTTGAGTGATAATTTGCTTGGCTGTTTGTGCGGCAATTCGACCAAGGCCTTCTGTTTCTAATTTTGCACCGATGGAGTCATGAATTTGTGCCTCTGGATCTAACTCTAAAGCTTCTGTGAGTTTGATTTCGACCTCTTCATCAATAAAGTCTTCATCAGGAACAACTTCTTTAAATTCAAATAATTCAATTTCACCAGACTCTTCGTTATATTGAGCTTCAATCTCACGATAGGTTCCATATTTTTTTCGAGCGGCAACAAGCATCCCTTGAATGACAGCATCGATCACAATTTGTTTATCGATTCCTTTATCTTTTCCCACCTGCTCGATCATCCGACTTAAATCAGAAAACATGCTATCTGCAGCCATGAATTACCTCATTTTTTCTTTTTCTTCTTTTTTTGT
>JAGRAB010000168.1 GCA_020435085.1 Bdellovibrionales bacterium
TTCTTTTCCCAGGCGACGAGGAATTGAATTTTTCCACCGTGTCCAATACAAAAAATCAAAGTATTTTTTAAACCGCTCTCGGAGCTCCCATTCTGAGCCACCAAAGGGAGGGCCATTGGGTTTGTCCATGGCAAAAAAGATTCCAAGCACATGTCCCTCAGCAGCGAGTAACTGCTTCCAAACTTTAACCAAATCGTTTCTTCGTTTTGGAGGAAGGGCGCAGTAACAAGTATGTTCAAATACAAGATCAAACTGAGAAAAATATTTTTTATCTAAATTTAAAATATCGGCTTCAATGAACTCTAAATTTTTTAGGTCCCCATAAAGGTTTTTTCTTTCATGAATGGCCTCAGGACTAATATCAAAAGCGGTCACGAGATGCCCTTGTTTTGCAAAAAAAGCAGCATCGTGACCTTTGCCAGCACCAATGACAGCCACTCTCATTTTGTTCAATTTCAGTTGCGCCGAAATATCTTCAAGAGCTTTGGCGGGAGCTCCTAAATCAAAAGGTGGATGAGGTTCATTTTTATAAATTTGAGTCCAAAACGTTTCACAGCCAGCTTCGTCACTGTCAGAAAGCCAAGGGTGCGTTTCGTATCTTGTGCCGTTGACGATAAAGGCGTCATCCTCAAAGGCATCGACAAGATCAAA
The DNA here is from genome assembly GCA_020435085.1 of Bdellovibrionales bacterium. Classification (GTDB taxonomy): domain Bacteria; phylum Bdellovibrionota; class Bdellovibrionia; order Bdellovibrionales; family UBA1609; genus JABSOQ01. The sequence continues at coordinate 652 of JAGRAB010000168.1, forward strand.
AAATGCGGCTTGGGCTTTTCGAGAGAAAACAAAAGGGATGCCATTTGTACATCGTCCATGAAAGCGATCCCATTCATCGACACAAAGAGTACTGAGTGAGAATTTTTTTTCTAAGCCATAGGGGAGAAGTATGGACCACTGAGGACCTTCTAATTTTTGCACCATTTCTGCAACATAGGGCTCATCAAACGCTTCAACACAAGCCCAAACATTATTAGTTTCAACAAAGAAACGGTTTTTGTCGTCTTTTACGAGTGAATCAAGGAGGTTTTTTCCAAACTCATTTTCAGTGGTACGAATGCCGTTTAGGAGGAAGTAGCCGTCCTCGTCGATTTGTATGAACTTTTGTTGTTTTTGATTTTCAAATGGAAAGGCAATATCTTTCACTCAGATTCCACTTTATCAAAAGCTCCGGGTGTGATTTTAAGAGCCTCTTTAAATTCCACTTTATTGTCAAGAATCTGTAATTCGTCAAAACTCCAGGTTTCATAATTTTCTGTTTCATCTTTAGTTTTATTGAGAATCGCGTAACCTTCCACTTGCACACGAGCTTCACCCACGTCAGCATTGGCATCTTCAAAGGAATAAACAAAAGTGGCTTTCACCTGATTTTTTTTTGTTTTCTCTGTCCAAAAACGTTCAAACTGTAAATTATGCGATGTGGGCAAATTTTCAGAGATGTAATCACTAATAATCTTTTTCATATCCTCTTGAATACTAATATGAACTTTTTCCGATATGGATTTTGCGTCGTGGACGAGAGACCATGTCCAATTCATAGCTAAAAGAAACAAAATAACTCCAAAGAACTTCATAGCGACTTTTTCCTATTAATGATATGTCCTAATAACTCTAACTTAAGAATGAAAAGGGAACAACCTTGAGTGAAACGAGACTAACACAAAAAACACAAGCTTGGGTTGATTATTTTCAAGCTCATAAAAGTGTTTTTCAGCAACTTTGGGCACGACCTCGCAAATGGGTTTATCTCGTGGACATGGTTCCAGAAAAGTGGGCGAAGTCTATCTTGGGCCTTGCGTCAGGAGTGTATGACCCCCATCTTCTTGCAAAAGGGCTTATCGTGGAGGTTTGGGAGCCCACCCGAGTGGGGTTAAGGTTCTCTAAAAAAGCACCACTTAAAGATTGGCTTAACTTAAAAGGTGCAACAAATTCAACAGCTCTCTCAGAAATGGCATTACGTCTTTATTGGGAGTGGCAAATGGGTTCGGGCCCATGTGAATTTCATGTAGATGAAGTGCAATGGAAAAAGCTTCAGATGGGGAGTGAGCCTATAAAAGCTCGATATCAGATAGATGCTCACTTAAGGGATCAGTTGATATTTCTTCTCCAGAGTGAGGGGCTTGTTACATTCGAGGCAGAGGTAAACCTATTAGACGATGAGGATCGGTTAATGAGTCAGGTAACCGCTCAAATAAGATTACTTGGACCACGGAGTTTGCCAATGAGAGGCAAATAACCCTCTGCGTTTAAGATGTCTTTTTTGCTAAATAACAAGTAGAAAATTTAAAATTATGATTTCAAATTAAAGGTTTAGACCCATGGAACGAATTGAAAGTCGAATCAACACTTCGTCAGAGAGTTTTTTACAAAACAAGGCTCATATGTTGGCTTTGGTTTCAGAGTGGAGAGAGCAATTAATAAAAATTCAACTGGGTGGCGGAGCTGAGGCTTTAGAAAAACATAAAGCTCGCGGTAAGCTTACCGTCCGAGAGCGAATTGAAAAGTTGATTGATCCAGGGTCTCAATTTCTAGAGTTTTCTCAATTTGCAGCCTATGACATGTATGACGGAGGTGCACCCGCCGCCGGCGTTGTTACAGGTATTGGTGTGGTGGAAGGCATTGAGTGTATGATTGTGGCCAACGATGCCACCGTCAAGGGCGGGACTTATTTCCCAATGACCGTCAAAAAACATTTGCGGGCCCAAGAAATCGCTCAAGAAAATGGGTTGCCATGCATTTACCTCGTTGATTCTGGTGGAGCCTTTTTGCCATTACAAGCAGAAGTGTTTCCAGACAAAGAACACTTTGGTCGTATTTTTTATAACCAAGCCCAAATGTCTGCTCAAGGGTTGCCACAAATTTCTGTGGTGATGGGAAGCTGTACTGCTGGTGGAGCTTATGTACCGGCTATGAGTGATGAAAATGTGATTGTCAAAGGCAATGGTACAATCTTTTTAGGGGGCCCCCCCCTTGTCAAAGCGGCAACAGGAGAAGTGGTTACCGCGCAAGAGCTCGGAGGAGCTGAAGTGCATTGTCAAATCAGTGGTGTGACAGATCACTATGCCGAAAACGATGAGCATGCTCTTCTGATTACAAGAGATATTGTGCAAAATTTAAATTGGAAGAAAAATCACAAATTACAAATTAGAACCCCACAAAATCCAATTTACTCATCCGATGAAATTTATGGAATTCTTCCCAAAGATACACGTCAGCCATTTGATATTCGTGATGTCATTGCTCGCATTGTCGATGCGTCTGAGTTTCATGAGTTTAAGAAAAACTATGCTGAGACCATCGTAACAGGTTTTGCCCATATTTTTGGGTACCCTGTGGGAATTATCGCAAATAACGGAGTTCTTTTTAGTGAGTCAGCTCTGAAGGCGGCTCACTTTGTGCAGCTCTGCGACCAGCGGCGCGTTCCATTAGTCTTCTTACAAAATATCACCGGCTTTATGGTGGGAAAAAAATATGAAAACGAAGGCATTGCTAAGCATGGAGCCAAGATGGTGATGGCAGTCAGCAATGCGACCGTTCCCAAGTACACAGTGATTATTGGGGGCTCTTATGGAGCTGGCAATTACGGCATGTGTGGTCGAGCCTTTCAACCGCGCCAACTTTGGATGTGGCCCAATGCGAGAATCTCCGTGATGGGTGGTGAGCAGGCAGCAAATGTTTTATTGACGGTTAAAAAAGATCAGCTCGAGAGCAAGGGGCAGTTGTTGTCGGAACAAGAGCAGACAGAATTTAAAACTCCAATTTTAGAAAAATATGAAAAAGAAAGTAAAGCCTACTATTCTAGTGCGCGCATTTGGGATGATGGCATTATTGATCCTAAAGACACCCGAAAAGTTTTAGCACTTGGAATTAAGACCTCCCTCAATGCGCCATGGGAAGAGAAAAAGTACGGCGTTTTTAGAATGTAAAAGGTGGTAGTATGTTTGTAAAAACAGATTTAAAAAATGAGATTTTTAAAATTACACTCAATCGTCCTGAAGTGCGTAATGCCTTTCACCCACAAATGATTGATGAACTGACAAAGGCCTTTCAAGACGCTGACGCTTCTCCAGCAAGAATGGTTTTTCTCTCCGGCGAAGGTAAAAGTTTTTGTGCAGGAGCTGATTTGGATTGGATGAAGTCCATGAAAAATTATTCTTTAGAAGAAAATAAAAAAGATTCTGAAAAGCTATTTTCTATGTTTGAGGCAGCTAAAGATTGCACACTACCTATTTTAGGAGAAGTGCAAGGACATGTCATGGGTGGAGCTTTGGGGCTTGTGGCCATTTGTGATTTTGTTGTGGCAGAAAGTGAAACAAAGTTTTGTTTTAGTGAAGTCAAATTAGGACTTGTCCCCGCCGTGATTAGCCCCTTTGTTTTGAGAAAAATGAATGCGTCTTTTGCTCGTCAAGCCATGCTCACGGGGCAAGTGTTTGCCTCGAAGCAAGCCCTTCAACATGGATTAATTCAGTTTTCAGGTTCCTTGGATGAATGTAAAAATATTCTCTCTAAAGTCGCACAAGATTTTTTCAATGCTGCTCCTCAAGCGGTTCGTGAAACAAAAGCACTCATCAATAAAGTGCACCAACCATTTTTCAATGGTTTAAAAGAAGAAACGGCTCGGGTGATTGCAGAGCGACGAGTGAGCGACGAAGGACAAGCGGGTTTGTCAGCCTTTTTTTCAAAACAAGATGTCCCATGGAAAAAGGATTTTAATGGAAGTTTTTAATAAGATTGCCATTGCCAATCGAGGAGAAGTGGCCGTTCGAATCATTCGCGCGTGTCAGGAGCTGGGGATTGAAACGGTTCTTTTACACTCAGAAGTAGATGTGAACTCAATAGCTTATCGTATGGCGGACGAAACGGTTTGTATTGGTCCGGCGGTTACAGCAGAGTCTTATTTAAATATTGAAGCCAATGTGCAAGGGGCAAAGTCGATGGGGGCAGATGCTGTCCATCCTGGTTTTGGGTTTTTAAGTGAGAATGCGGACTTTGCCAAAGCGGTGGAAGATGCCGGTATGGTATTTATTGGCCCCTCTCCAGAGTCCATTCAACTTTTTGGCGATAAAATATCAGCCAAAAAGCTGGTGGAAAAAGCTGGTGGGCCGGTGATTCCCGGCTACCAAGGAGAGGATCAATCTCTTCATCGTCTCTTAAAGGAAGTTGAAGCCATTGGGTACCCTTGTATTGTGAAGGCGGCTGCGGGCGGTGGTGGTCGTGGTCTTAAAGTGATTCGAAAAAAAGAAGAGGCTAAAGAGGCCATTGCATCCGCTCAGCGTGAGGGCTTAAGTGCTTTCGGGAGCGATCAAGTTTTTTTAGAAAAATACCTCGATCAAGCCAAGCATATTGAAATGCAAATTTTTGGAGATGCCGGAGGAACAATATATTGCCTTGGAGAAAGAGAGTGCTCCATTCAACGGCGGCACCAAAAAATTATTGAAGAGGCATTGTCTCCAGCATTGGATGAGATGCTTCGACAAGAAATGATGGACGTTGCAAAAAAAATTGCAACCGCAGCGAAATATAAAGGTGCTGGGACTATTGAGTTTCTTTTACAAAAACAAGAATTCTTTTTCCTCGAAATGAATACACGTTTGCAAGTGGAACATCCGGTGACGGAGTTTGTTTGTGGTGTAGATTTAGTCAAAGCTCAAATTTTAACAGCGCAAGGATTGAGTTTAGGATGGCAACAAGAGTTTACGTTTCATGGACACGCCATTGAATGTCGTTTGTATGCAGAAGATCCCTATCAAATGGGGTTGCCATCAACAGGCCGGTTGGGAAGCTGCATGTGGCCCCACGGACCGGGGCGGCGTTTTGAAGTGGGTTTTGCTCCAGGAGATGAAATCACCAGCTTTTATGACTCTATGATTGCCAAAGTGATTGTTTGGGATGAGACAAGGCCTCGCGCTATAAAAAAGATGCGTGAGACGCTCAAGCAAACAGTCGTTTTTGGAGTGAAGACAAATATTCCATTCCTTCTAAAAATATTAGAACATCCAGAATTTGTCTCAGGGGAAATGACGACGAAATTTATTGAATCACATTTTGCCAAAGCTCTTAAGGCCCCAGGGGTCACTGATGACGTGCAAAAAATTATTGAAGATTTATATCAAAAAACTGGTGATTCAAAAGTGACCGAAGCAAATACAAAAATGAAAGAGCCCAATCCTTTTGAAAGTTCTTGGGAGCGATCATGAAAGAGTGGACATTAGAAATTAATGGAAAAAAACAAAAAATTTTTGTGGAAAAACTCGGGGGAAAACTTTGGTATCATTTGAATGGTGAAACGGGAACCTTTCAACCAGAGTCTAAATATGGTTCAGGTCAATCGGCAAAAGCCAATACAGACCCTGGAGTTATTGTGGCTCCAATGCCGGGAAAAATCATTAAGATCAACTGTCAAAAAGGAGATGTTGTTACCAGTGGCCAAAGCCTTGTGACGATGGAAGCAATGAAAATGGAGTACGCTTTAGAGGTTGATATTGAGGGTACAATTCAAGAAGTTCTTTTTAATGAAGGGGACCAGGTCGGTTTAGGGCAAAAAATCGTCGTGGTAAAAGGAAGCTCAGATGGCTCAGAAAAAAATTAAAATTGTTGAAGTTGGTCCGAGGGATGGGCTTCAAAATGAAGCGATCCAATTGAGTGTCTCTCATCGCGTGGAGTTGATTGAAAAATTAATTCGTGCAGGTATTCACTTTGTAGAGGTGGGAGCGTTTGTTTCTCCTGAATGGGTTCCACAAATGGCCAATTCCGATCAAGTCATTGCAGCTCTTCAAAAAAAAGGTCTTTTAAAAAAAGCAGATTGTTCGGCTCTTGTTCCAAACCCACGCGGGATGGAAGATGCTTTAAAAACATCTATTCAACATATTGCGGTTTTTGGAGCCTGTTCGGAGACGTTTTCTAAAAAGAATATTAATTGTTCGATTGATGAAAGTTTTCAACGTTTTGAAGATGTCATAAAAATGGCAAAAAAACATAAAATCAATGTGCGTGGCTATTTAAGTACGGCTTTTGGGTGCCCCTATGAAGGAGTCGTGAGTGAAGCTCAAGTTTTAAAACTTGTGGGTCGCATGCTCAAGCTCGGTGTTTCAGAAGTTTCCATTGGTGATACGATTGGGGTGGGAACTCCCAAGCAGGTGGAGAGTCTGTTGAAAAAAGTAGAAAAAAAATATGGCCTTAAAAAAATTGCTATGCACTTTCACGACACTCGGGGAACGGCATTGGCCAATGTTTTAGCATCGCTAAAAACGGGAGTTTCCACATTTGATGCGAGCGTCGGGGGTCTCGGTGGTTGTCCTTATGCAAAAGGAGCCAGCGGAAATTTAGCCACCGAAGATTTGATTTATATGCTCCATGGGATGGGTTACAAAACCGGCATTCAATTAGATCGCCTGATCGAAACCGCCCGTTGGGTTGAGCAACACCTCGGTCGCCCTCTCCCATCCCGAATGGCCAAAGCCGGGTTGCCCTTGAGAAAATAAGGTCTGGAGCCAAATTTAAAAGAGAGTCTATTATCGAAAGGCATTTTAATTATTGAGTAGAAATTGATTTTTGACCTGAGGGGCGAATTATTACCTTTTTGGCATCACAGAATACGCTTT
>JAGRAB010000169.1 GCA_020435085.1 Bdellovibrionales bacterium
GCTTAAGCCAAGACTTGAAAATGGTAAAATTTCTTGTGGTTGCTCCAAGCAATACTCGATGTGTCCTTTCAGAGTAACGAGAGCTGGTCTCATGGAGAACATGCTAAAGCCGCCCTCAAAGCAAAAAGTCTGAGGTTGTTTTCGTGCAAAAGCAAACCCTGTGTGACCTTCATCAAAAGAAATAAAAGTATGATTTTTTCTTAAGAACTCATGGACTTCTCCAAAGACGGCGAGCTGGTGATCTATACGTTCTCCGACAAAGCCCGAAAGGTTTATAGAGTCTAGAGCTTGTCCGCTGATGGCACTCAGAGCATACCCTAAATCAGAGATGCTTTTATTTTCAGGGAGTAAAATATCCATGAGTTCAGGAGATGAGGAGTCACCATCTCCCAGGGAGAGACTACGGATGTGAGGAGCATGTTGTCGCCATCGAACACCACCATCGACAAAAAGGGTTGGGTTGGATAAGTGCCTTGGCAAAACATTGGTCAGTGGACCAATCAGACATATATATTTAAGGTGTTGAATCTGGTCCTGAAGGCTTTTAGTTGCCGGAGCTGTCGACATCTTTAAATCCATTTTCATAAGAGTCTTTTTCAGCTTTAGCTTTAGCAGCATCTTCAAGAATGTCTTCTCCTGAAAGCTTATCAGAAGTACTGGGATAAGGCCGCTCAGAGCTCACTTTGGCAACAACGCCATTTTTAAATAAAATTTCTTTGTGATATTGTTGATCGCCTTTGAAATATCGATAAACCCACTGATCTTGACCATGTAATCGCCGAGCAATCCAAGGGCTTCCCGAATTCTTGAGAACATCATCTTTATCCATTCCCACTTGAATGCGATCAAGCTTCTTTGCTGGATGAGAAGCACAACTAACGGCAAAAATAAACCCAAGTAAAAATGGTAAAAGCCTGAAAATTCTAGTCATTTTAATCCTCCAGGATATTTGAATATCTTAAATTGAGATTGCTTATTCTGCGAGCAAAATCTCAAAATAAGACATTTAAATACATATTTAAATTGATAAAACTAATGACTCAATGCTTTGACAGTGTTAATTTGCCGGCGCACATTAGGACATTATGTTTTTGATATTATTTATAGAAAGCAGGTTGTTTCATGCAAACTGAAGACTCTTATAATCGTGGCGGCTTCATGGCCTTTCTTTTCTCGATGGCCTTTTCTCTCTCATTCTTTGTGTATATTGCCTTTATCCATCCAGGTGTTGATTTAAAGGAAGTTCCTGAAAGTGCAGTAGCAGAAGCAGATCAAGCAGTTGCCGGAGAGGGGTCAGCACCTGCTGAGGAAAAGGCCGTTGATGTAAGTACTGTGACAGATCCATGGATGAGTTCGGATGCGATGATTGCCCATGGAGCAAAAGTTTATAAAACTAACTGCTCAATTTGCCATGGAGATAAAGGTATGGGAGACGGCCCTGCGGGAATGGCTCTCGTACCAAAACCAAGAAACTTTGTGGAAGGGAAATGGAAAAAAAGTAGTACTCGCATTGACCTTTATACAACTATCCAAAAAGGTCTTGAGGGAAGTTCTATGGCAGCTTTTGGGCATTTACCAAAAGCGGATCGCTGGGCCATGGTTCATTGGATTCGTTCTATTACGAAAAATAAAAAAGACTTAAGTGATAAAGAAGTTGAAGAGTTTGCAAAATCAGCTGAGTAGGAAACATTAAGTGAGTTTTAAAAAAACGTTCTTTTTTATAATATCAGTCATAAGCTTTGTGCTTTTGAACAGCAGCCTGTGGGCCTATGACCCGAATGAGGCTGGAGTTCTTGCTGATAAAACTCCCGTAGAGCTTGAAGGCGTTGGTGTGACTGAGCACTTGGGCTCAAAATTAGATTTAGATATTGATTTTGTCGATCAGAATGGGGTCCCAGTAAAATTGGCTCAGTATTTTGGCTCAAAACCAGTGATTTTTTCGATTGTTTATTATGATTGTCCAAGTCTTTGTAATCTTCATTTGAATGGCCTGACGGACGCATTAAAGCAATTAAAATGGACAGCCGGAAACCAGTTTGATGTTGTTGCCTTAAGCATGAACCCAAGAGAAACCCCTGAATTAGCTGCAGCAAAAATGCAAAGTTATATTGATAGTTATGGACGTCCAGAGTCAGCAAAGGGCTGGCATTTTCTTACGGGTTCAGAAGAAAATATTAAGAAAATTGCAGATCAAGTGGGTTTTAGTTTCAAATGGATTGAGGGCAGTCAAGAATACTCCCATGCTTCGGCAGCTCAAGTGATTACTGCGAGTGGAACCGTATCTCGATATCTTCATGGGATTCAGTTTGACCCGCAAACGGTTCGGTTAGCACTCTTAGAGGCTTCTGAAGGTAAAATTGGAAATATTGTGGATCAATTTGTTCTTTATTGCTTTCAGTTTGATCCTACGAAAAAGAAGTATACGCTTTATGCTTACAGAATCATGCAAGCAGGGGGCGTTTTAATTGTATTGGTATTGGCTATACTCTTAATTCCCTATTGGATCCGGGAAAGAAAACAAATAGCCTAAGTTCATTGTAAGGAGAGAGGTCCATGTTTTTTATTAACCCAGCGTACGCGAACACATTCATGCCGCCTGAAGCATCTCAATTTGCGGGACCTTTAGATAGCTTGTATAGCTTTTTAATTATATCAAGCCTTATTGCCTGTGTTCTTGTGATTGGCGGTTTCATTTACTTTGCGGTTAAATATCGAAGGCAGACTGAAAATGATAAGACAGCCTATATCACTCACAACAATGTTTTAGAGTTCACCTGGAGTTTTGTTCCTTTTGTGATTTTTATGGTTGTTTTTGCTTGGGGTTGGATCATTTATAATGATATGCGAACTTTTCCAGAGGATTCCTTAGAGGTTCACGTTGTTGCGCAAAAATGGAACTGGAGTTTTCTCTATAAAAGTGGAAAAGAATCAGCGGAAGAAATGGTTGTTCCCGTCAATAAGCCAGTAAAATTAATCATCAGTTCGAAAGATGTTTTGCACAGCTTTTATGTCCCCGCCTTTCGAATCAAGCAAGATGCGGTACCTGGCCGGTATACAGCATTGGGTTTTACTGCGACAAAGAAGGGGAACTTCCAAATTTTTTGTACAGAGTATTGTGGAACGGGTCACTCAGCGATGTTGGCAAAAGTGCGAGTGGTTTCGCAGGAAGAATATGAAGAATGGTTGAGGCAAGGAGATCCTTATGAAGGGATGAGTCTTGCTGAAGTTGGTCAAAAGATTTATTCGCAAAGGTGTTTTGTCTGTCATAATACAACAGATCAACCACTCGTGGGGCCTGGGTTTAAGGGTATTTGGATGCGAGAAAGAACTTTTGTAAAGGGTGATCCAACAGTTGCAGATGAAAATTATATTCGTGAGTCTATTTTAAATCCAGCGGCTAAAATTGTTGCCGGATTTGAGGGAAAAGTGATGACACCATTTGCTGGGCAACTGGATGACAAAGAGATTTCTGGAATTATTGAATACTTAAAAACGCTGAAGTAATTTAAGGAGACAAGCATGTCTAGTGCGACAACTCATGACAGATCAGTCAACTACATTAATCACGAAAAAGGGATTATGTCCTGGCTGACGACGTTAGATCATAAACGTATTGGTATTATGTATATGATAACGGTTTTAACTTTTTTCTTGATCGGCGGAATTTACGCCATGTTAATTCGGACCGAACTTTTTTCGGCAGGCAAAACAATTGTAGATGCGGGTACCTACAATCAGTTTATGACATTCCATGGAGCGATTATGGTCTTTATGGTGATTATTCCTGGAATTCCGGCTTTTTTAGGTAACTTTATTCTTCCCCTTCACATTGGTGCTAAAGATGTGGCTTTTCCAAGAGTCAACTTACTCAGTTGGTATTGTTTAATTGTGGGGGCCGCAATTGCATTGACCTCATTATTCTATCATGGTGCTGATACCGGATGGACATTTTATACCCCCTACAGTATCGATACAGATAATGGAACTGTTTGGTTAGTGTTGGGTGCATTTGTTATGGGCTTTAGCTCCATCTTAACTGGCCTCAATTTTATTGCGACAGTTCACAAACTACGAGCACCTGGGATGACATTCTTTCGAATGCCTCTATTTGTTTGGGGACTTTACTCAACGGCAGTTCTTCAGGTTCTTGCGACACCTGTTTTAGGGATTACTTTACTTCTTCTTGCTGCGGAAAGAATTCTTGGGATAGGTATTTTTGATCCAAAACTTGGCGGAGACCCCGTTTTATTTCAACATTTTTTCTGGTTTTACTCACATCCAGCTGTGTACATTATGATTCTTCCGGCTATGGGTATTGTGAGTGAGTTGATTACAGCGTATTCAAGGAAAACCATTTTTGGTTATAAAGCGATCGCATTTTCAAGTATTGGTATTGCCGTGGTGAGCTTTTTTGTTTGGGGTCATCATATGTTTGTGAGTGGGCAATCGGAAGTTGCGGGAA
>JAGRAB010000170.1 GCA_020435085.1 Bdellovibrionales bacterium
TCGAATACAGATGAAGACATAACAGAAAAACTGTCTTCGAATGATTAAAAAAAGGAGCTTACGACTTTGAGTCAAAAAGATTTCTACTCTGTACTTGGCGTTCATAGAAATGCTTCTCCCGAAGACATTAAAAAAGCCTATAGAAAACTGGCAATGAAATACCACCCTGATAAAAATCCTGGAAATAAAAGTGCCGAAGAGCAGTTTAAAGAAGTTAGTGAACCCTATGAGGTTTTAAGAGATCCTCAAAAGAAACAAATGTATGACCAATTCGGTCATGCGGGAGCACATGCCGGCCCCAACCCTTTTGATGGATTCAGTGGCTTTGGCGGTTTTAGTAATAACAGTGGTGGTCCAGAATCTTTTCAAGATATTTTTGGTGATTTCTTTAGCGATATGTTTACTGGTGGTGGGCGCGCACGCTCGGGAGACCCACGGGCTCATACAAAAGGTGCTGATCTTCGCTACTCCTTAAGTATTACCTTAGAAGAAGCCGCTCTTGGATGCGAAAAAGTGATCTCTTTTATCCGTAAAAAAGGAAACAAAGAAGAAACTGCCAAACTCAGCATTTCTATTCCTGCAGGAGTGAAAGCCGGTCAACGATTAAAATTACGTGGAGAAGGTGATTCTCTCGGCGGAGTTTCTCGCGCGGGCGATCTTTATGTCATTGTCAACTTTCAACCCCACTCTCTCTTTCGAAGGCGAGATGAAGATCTTCTTTTGGAACTTCCTTTATCTTTTGTTGATGCTGTTATTGGTACTGATGTTGATGTTCCTACTCTCACAGGAAAAGCCTCTTTAAAAATTCCACCAGGAACTCAACCCAACCAGGTCTTTCGCCTAAAATCGAAGGGTTTTCCAAAAGCGGGCGGTTATGGCAATGGCGATATGCTCGTTAAAATTATTATTGATATCCCAAAGAACCTCAACTCCGACCAGATCGAGCTCATTAAAAAATTAAAAAACTATAACTTGGCCTCACCCATGGTCGACGAGTATCTTAAAAAAATGGACCAACTGATAAAGGCGCGAAAATGAATTTTTTAAAAAACAAAAAACGTATTTCTCTCTCACTCTCGCTGATAACACTGGCCAGTGTTCACATTGTTGCTTCTTGTGCCATTGGCCCAAGAAAACGCGAGCCTATTCCTGCATCGCCAGATGCAAAAAAAATGCTAGAACAAGTTGAAGTGGATATGGCTTCTGGCAACTCAAAAAAAGCCCTTCAGCGCATTGAGGCGATTGTGAAGCAATACCCCGATTCCGATATTGCTGATGATGCTCTTATGGCTCAAGGAAACTACTATTTTAAAAAAGGAGAGTTTAATAAAGCTTATGACTCCTTTATGGGCGTTGCAAACTCCGAGTTTTTCAGCCCCAACGAAGGCGACGCGCTCTACATGGCCGCCAGCTCTTTACAAAAAATGGGACGACTTGATGAGGCTCTTGGTCTTCTTAAAAAGGGTATTCAAATTGATGGTCTTAGTCGGTCTTTAACGCTACGGATGTATAAACTTTCTTATGGTGTTCAAGGACAACTCGGCGACAAATTGGGATCTCTTTATTCATTGATTCAAATGTCTGAACTAGAAGATATCGAACCCCTTAAGAAAAGCCACCTTATTCGCGCTGTTGAATTGGTTGAAACTCGTTTAATTGAAGAGGAACTCGAGTCTGTCGCTGATGACAGTAAGTTTAAACTTGTACAGCCTTACGCACTTTATAAAACCGGTATTATTAAGTTTGAACAACGTGATTTTCGTCGTGCTCGCGACCACTTTAATGATGTGGCAACAATGCTCCCAAATAGTGATTTAGCAGAAAAAGCTCTTCAGCGTATTGAGCAAATTGACGCTCGCCGAACGGTTGATAAAAAAACCATTGGTGCTGTGCTGCCATTAACAGGAAAGCATTCCAATGTTGCCTACCGCACACTTCAAGGCATTCAACTCGGACTTGGTATTTATGGAAATAATACGTCTGACTTTAAACTTGCTGTTATCGACAGCGAGGGAAACCCTGATACCGCACGAAGAGGTGTTGAACGTCTTGTCACAGAAGACCATGTTATTGGAATTATCGGAAGCCTTTTAAGTAAAACCTCTGTTGCCGTGGCATCAAAGGCTGATGAACTTGGCGTTCCCTCAATTGCACTTTCTCAAAAAGCAGGATTGACTGAAATTGGTCAAAATGTTTTTAGAAACTCTCTCACCAGTGCTATGCAGGTTCATCATCTTGTTCGAACCGCAATGGAAGAACTAAAAATGAAGCGTTTTGCCATTCTTTATCCGAATGATGCTTATGGTGTTGAGTATACAAATCTTTTTTGGGATGCCGTTCTTGCTCGTGGCGGAGAGATCGTTGCGGTACAGGCCTACAAACCAAAAACCACAAATTTTTCAGACCCCATTCGACGTCTTGTTGGTACTTATTATATCGAAGATCGTCGTGCAGAATATAAAGAGCGTTTAAAAAAATGGTTTGAAGGAAGAAAAACTCTTCGCGGTCGTCAATCGCCCCCAGAAGATATCCTTCCCCCTGTTGTTTCTTTTGATGCGTTATTTGTTCCGGATAGTGTAACAGCAATGGGGCAAATTGCACCAACACTGGCTTATCATGATATCTCTGGGGTGAAACTTCTTGGAACAAACCTTTGGAATACATCTTCATTGGTTCGCCTCGGACAAAAGTATGTTGATGATGCTGTTTTTGTTGATTCCCTTTTGCAGTCTGACGAAAAATTTAGAAGCTCTCATTTTTTTAAAGAATTTAAAGCGGTCTTTGGAGCTGAGCCAGGGCTTTTTGAGGCACAAGCCTATGATGCGGCTCTTATTCTTCGTCAGGCCATTGCCTCGGGGGAAAGTTCTCGGGTCGGCCTTGCGCAACGGCTTTCTCGAAAACAAAGTTTTAGTGGCGCGACGGGAAACTTAAAGATGTCTGACCAAAGAGAAATTCTTCGCCCTCTTGTTACCCTGACTGTTCACAAAAATCAGATCACAAGGCTTGATGATTACCCATTAAATGAGCTTTTTCCTGAAAAAACTCCTCCAGAAAAAAAGAAATCCACAAATTAACCTTTCCTTCACGCCTCGCCGTCTCACCTATCACCCTAGACCAATTCTAGGTGTTTAAGGAGGGGCGACATGAGCTCAAATATAGTGCGTAAAGAACTCATTGAAGAATGCAAAACTAAGTTAGTTGCATTGAAATCCGAACTCTTAAATCAGTTCATAACTCGAAGATCTGAACTCTCTCAACAAGAGTTTCGTGGTGATGAGATTGATCTTTCATCTTCTATTATGGCTGAAAATGATGCTCTTTTAGCTCAAAATCGAATTCGCCATCAACTCATGGAAATTGAGTTTGCTCTTTCAAGAATTGACTCTGGACAGTTTGGACGGTGTGAAGAAACCGATGAACCTATCGAAGAAGAAAGACTTCGAGCGATTCCATGGACGCGATTGAGTATTGAAGGTGCCGAACTTCGAGAAGCCCTTTCTACTCGACGAAAGTTTTAATTCTTACAAACCTTTTTAGTTTTAGCGTCAGGACTAATGGTCCTGATACTGCCAGTTTTTTGACACTATTTTTAAAAAAAACCCACTGTTTTCGACCTTTTCCGGACTACATCTTTTGTTTTTTTCTTAAAGTCCAACCCTACCAAACCGATCAGATATTTAAGCAAGCAGTATAATTTTATCCCGCAAAAGGCGGAGGCCGAGAATGAATTTTGATGATAAGTCCATAGATATCCCAGAATCACTACCCATGTTGCCGGTAAGAGATATTGTTGTCTTTCCGTACATGATTCTTCCTTTATATGTTGGTAGAGAAAGCTCTATTCGTGCTGTTGAAGATGCACTTTCTAAAAACCGCCTGATCTTTCTTGCATCACAAAAAGAAATCACTGAGGAAAATCCTACCCAAGACACAATCTATCGCACAGGAACCATTGCGATGATTATGAGAATGAGAAAATTATCAGATGGACGGGTAAAAATTCTTATTCAAGGTGTTTCAAAAGGTGTTATTACTGAATTCAAACAATCTGAACCGCATTTTGATGTAAAAGTTGAAAAAATTGAAGAGGCTGCTGCTGCACCGTCTACAGCTGTTGAGTTTGAAGCGATGATTCGAACAGCAAAAGAGCGTTTAGAAAAAATTATTGCCCTTGGAAAAATGCTTTCTCCAGATATTTTGCTCGTTCTTGATGATGTTACTGAACCCGGTCGATTGGCCGATCTTATTGCGAGCAATCTCGGATTAAAGGTTTCTGATGCACAAAAAGTTCTTGAAACCTCTGATCCTAAAAAACGCCTTGATTTGGTTAACGAAATTTTAGCCAATGAACTTGAAGTCCTTCAAATGCAAGCACGCATTCGAAGTACGGCAAAAGATGAAATGTCAAAGTCTCAACGAGAATACTTTTTAAGAGAACAAATGCGCGCTATTAAAAATGAACTTGGAGAATCTGACTCTAAGTCAGAAGAAATGGACGAGCTTCGTCAACGAATTCTCAATGCTGAAATGCCTGATAAAGTTCAAGAAGAAGCTCTCAAACAATTTGCCCGTCTTGAGCGCATGCACCCAGATGCTTCCGAAGCTTCCATGGTACGCACCTATTTAGACTGGCTCAGTGATTTGCCTTGGTCGAAATCAACAGTTGACCGTCTTGAACTTGATAACGCACAAAAAATTCTTGATGAGGACCACTACGACCTTGAAAAGGTAAAAGATCGTATTTTAGAATTTCTTGCTGTTCGCAAAATTAAAGATAAAGACATGAAAGGGCCAATACTTTGTTTTGTTGGACCTCCCGGCGTTGGTAAAACATCGCTTGGCAAATCCATTGCTCGCGCCATGGGTCGTGAATATTTCAGAGTCGCTCTTGGTGGTGTTAAAGACGAGGCGGAAATTCGTGGTCACCGCCGCACGTATGTTGGGGCTATGCCTGGAAAAGTCATTCAAGCCCTTAAGCAAGTAAAAACAAATAACCCCGTTATGGTTCTTGATGAAATTGACAAACTTGGTTCTGACTTTCGAGGTGACCCAAGTGCTGCAATGCTTGAAGTTTTAGACCCAGAGCAAAACTCCACATTTAGAGATAACTATCTCAACGTGGATTTCGATTTAAGTAACGTGTTATTCATTGCAACAGCTAACGTTTACGAGAATATTCCGCCCGCTCTTCGTGATAGAATGGAAACCATTCAAATTTCTGGCTACACTGTCAATGATAAAGTTCTTATTGCAAAAAAACACCTTGTTGGTCGTCAAATGGAAAGCAATGGAATTAATGAAACTCAAATTGAGTTTACTGATGAAGGACTCGAATATTTAATTGCCCACTATACGCGAGAAGCGGGATTAAGAAATTTAGAGCGTGAAGTTGGATCTCTCTGCCGAAAAGTTGCTAAACGCTTTGTCATGGGACAACAAAAAAATAAAGTTGTCATTAATGGCGAGACGGTTGTTGATCTTTTAGGTGCTCCTCGCTTTTTAAGAGACGAGCGATTAAAAGAAAACCAAATTGGAATTACAACTGGACTTGCATGGACCCAAGCGGGCGGAGAAGTTCTCTATGTTGAAGCTTTAAAAATGATTGGCAAAGGCTCATTAATTCTCACTGGTCAGTTGGGAGATGTCATGAAGGAGTCTGCAACGGCGGCCATGTCTTATGCTCGCGCTCATGCCAATGAGCTGGGTATTGATCCGAAGTGGTTTGATGAGTATGAAGTGCACATACACCTTCCCGCAGGTGCCATTCCTAAAGATGGACCCTCAGCTGGTGTGACAATGGCAACAACTCTTATTAGTTTAATGACAGGTGCTCCTGTGCGAAAAGATATTGCCATGACCGGAGAAATCACCCTTTCTGGACGAGTTCTTCCCGTTGGAGGGATTAAAGAAAAAGCTCTTGCGGCACTCACTCATGGAATTAACACAGTGATACTTCCTCTTGCCAACCAAAAGGATGTTGCTGATATTCCCGATGAGTTTAAACAAAAATTAAAGTTTATTTTTGTTGAGAACCTTGATGAAGTTTTCGCGCTCGCTCTCGATAAAAAATCAAAGCGTGTAGAAAGCACAAAGGGCAAAAAGAAAACAAAAGAACCGTCGACAACAACAACGGCAGCATAAAAAATTAAAAAGGGCCTTTTTAAAAGGCCCTTCAATTCAAGTTCATTTTTGATTCAGCAAATTTTTATTCAGAAAAATAGTGTACAGCCTTACGAGTTCCCATTGCACATGCAACAAAAGAGAGGCCTGTTGTAGCAAAGTGACCCGTCGGATCTGCGCTGACGCTGGCACTTAATTCGCCAGCTAATCCACCTAAAAGTACTGTTGCATGGCCACCCGCCATAGCGTCTCCAATGACTGCTGTTCCCGTAGGATTTCCATTTTCATCAGCAAACACAAGGCCGCCTCTGCCATCAAGCGTGAGGAATGCCCACCCTGTACCAAAAATACAACCAATACCACCAGCAACAGCATATGAAGCCCATGCTGTTTGGATTTGACCATTTTTGTCACTCATTAATGCATCGATCGTATTTTGCTCTTCAGCATCACAAATGTTTATATCAAGTTGTTCTGAAATATTTTGCCCAACACGAGTGTTGCTAAGACAAACGGGTTCGTTATTCTCATCGACAACGGCTGAGAATAATGGCTTTTTACTATTCACTTTTTTCTCAACAATATCGCCTGCATTCACTCGGGCAAATGCCAATGAGTTTACTGTTAATAAGACTAATAAAAAAATCGTTTTTCTCACGTCTGATCCTCCTCAACATAAGTTCTTAATGAGGAATTTCATTGAGCAATTCCAATGCCACAATTAAATGAAAACTGTTGTGTTTTGGGCTTAATTTTTAGAGACTTGTGCCGTAAACAAGCCAAACATATGAATTTTTTACTCTCTAAAGATCGGCATCCGCAGCCAGCCAGTTATCGAGAGAAAAGCTTTCTGACTCTTGCTGTTTTTTGAGCCGTAGGTTTTCTTCTTCTAAAACTCGAACCAGCGTTCTTAAGTCTGCAACTTCATCTCTTAGTAATAAAACTTGTTCTTCTTTTTCTTGAAGAATAATGCTGTAGGCTTTTTTGAGTTCACTTAACATTTCTTGAGCCGCACTCAAGAAGGGACCTCCCGATGGAGGTATGTTTTCCTTTATAACACCACTCTCTTCAGAAAGGTTATTGGACCTGGGCTCTTTGCCTTGTGGTGGGGGGGCGACAGAGCCCTGAGGTCTTGAAACCATCTTTTTAGAATGCTCATCTAAAGGAGTGTCTTTAAGAAGGTATTTTCCTTCTTCAAAGCAATAGATCACCTCATCTGATTTAATACGACGACGTAAGGTTGATATGCTCACCTTATACTTCGTTGAATATTCAGATAATGGTAACCAGTTCTTCACAACATCCCCTTTTTGAATACTCAAACATTATCATACTCTTTGATCAAGTAAAGAATCTTTAGTGGTCAACCTTGTCAAATCGACCTCAGTCGGGGCTGAACAGGTCTTTAGACCACTGTGACCACTCGATAAAGGTCCTGACCAACCTGGATTGAATAGGTATTCAACTAGACCTTATGCCTAGTCACTGTTACTCTCTTTAAATATGAAACTCTC
>JAGRAB010000171.1 GCA_020435085.1 Bdellovibrionales bacterium
AGTTGAGTTGTAATCTTTTTAAGAGCGGAGTCTGGATTAATGAAGTTAGAGCGTGTTCCATTGCTATCATCACCGCCATCGCCTTCAAATGAAAAATTAAGAATGACAGTTTTTCCTGATTTTTGGTCAAGTGATGCGGTAGAGTCATCGACCTGATGCTGTTTTAGAGGCTCTGATTTTGTTTGGAGGCCTATGGGGGCTCCATCAGAGTGAGGGTTATCTAATTCAATTTCTAATTCATCTTCCATTTGGCCAGATTTAATAGGACCTTCGGTGGATATGGGGATCACTTGATCAGGAGTTCTTCGCCCCATAATGATATCAGCATCAAAAGTATCGTCCGGAACAATATAATTGATGTTCGGCTCCGATTCAGTGGCATCCATATCATTTGTTTCTTCGACTTGATATTTTCGTAAATCTTTTTGCTGCCATAAAAAATCATCATCGCCCTCGTCGGACGATACAAGGGAGGCATCATCTTTGGGAGAAGGGGGTTCGTAAGCATGAGGCATTTCGGCAGAAGACTCTATCCCAAGATCAATAGTTTGAAACTCATCTTTTTCTGGTAACTCAGGAAGTGGAAAGCTATCGATAGACCAATCTTTTGCAGGTTTATCAGTCGCTGAAGAAAAACTAGAATCATTATCGAGAGATATCTCTTTTTTGGAGCTTTCTTCAAACTCAGGTAACTTTGGAAAACTCAAATAAGAAGAAAGTTTTTGCTCTTTGGTTCTTGGTACTAAATTTTGAACAAGAGCCCGCAGCGATTTGACGTCAAAAGGTTTTTCTAATTGGGCATCAGCACCTGAGGCCTGCATTTTATCTTCATCGAGATCCATAAAGCCACTCCACATAAGAACAACGGGAGTTTCTTTCAGTTGGGCATTTTGCTTAATTTCAGAGCTGACGTCATAACCATTCTTTTTTTGTAAAAGGACGTCTGCAAAAATAATATCGGGCTTAAAGGACTCAGCAACGGTTGCCACATCAATGCCAACATTGACAGGTTTTACTTCAACAGCAAAATCTTGAAGTGCCAATTGAAATACTTTTTTAATCGTGCTGGACTCATCAGCAAGTAAGACGCGCAAAGCCATGTGTTGATCTAACGACTTTTGTTGGGCTCAGTCAATATATTACCAATATTATTCCACTTTTTTAAGGGCAAGTATCCTCTTTTATTGTTAAGATCGCACAATATGCTTCTGATTATCGACAAATATGTGGCAAAACTCTTTATCCTGTTTTTTGGAGCAGGATTGCTGATTTTTACGACACTTTTTTTAGCAGTTGATTTTTTAAGCTTTGCTGCACGTTTTTCTGATGCCGGGTTTGATGCTCTTTTGAAGTATTACGGTTATTTTACACCTTCGATTATTTATCAAATGATTCCAGTTGCAAGTTTGCTTTCAACAGTTTTTACGTTGTCGACGCTCAATAAATCCAATGAACTTGTGGCTCTTTTTAGTTCAGGTATGAGTTTGGCACGGGTGAGTGCCCCAATGTTGGTGATTGTTGCAGGTCTTTCTGTGTTTTCATTTTGGTTGGGGGATCGGGTTCTTCCTCACTTTGAGCAAAAAAAGAATTATGTCTATTATGTAGAATTAAAAAAGAAGCCGGGTCTTTATTCGACAGTCAATACAGATAAAATTTGGTATCGGTCTGAAAATATTCTTTTTAATATTCAAACCCTCAATCCGGATGATTCTACAGCTCAAGGAATGACGCTTTATTATTTTAATGAAGCCTGGGATTTGGTGCAGTTGATTACAGCAAAGACAGTTTCAATGCTTGAAAATGTTTGGGTTTTAAAAAATGGGACAGTGACTTTATTTGTGCAAGATGAAAGCTTCCCACTCACAAAATCTTTTAAAGAAAAACAAATTTCTATGAATGAAGATGTTGCTGATTTAAAAGCATCTTCGCGAGCTTCAACAATCATGAGTCTTGGTGAGTTGAGAAGATTTATCAAAAAAAATAAAGAGGCCGGTTTAGATACAATTCGCTATGAAGTGGATTATCACTCAAAATTTGGTTTTGCTTTTGCGTCACTAGTGATGGCTCTTATGGGCATCCCTTTTAGTGTTTCAAAACAGAGGTCAGGAGGACTTTTCGTCAATGCAGGAATCTGTATTGCTTTGGCCTTTTTGTATTGGGCATTATACAGTTCGGCAATTACCCTTGGAAAACATGGTGTCATCTCCCCATTTTTTGCTGCTTGGGTGCCTAATATCTTAAGTCTCAGCGGCTCTATCTACTTATTATTGCGCCTGAATAAATAATTGGGTAGAAGGTCGGGTGAGGTGTAAAATGGCTCTACTTGATATTTTGAAATTCCCAGATCCGCGATTGCGGAAAAAATGTAAGCCCGTTGACAAAGTCACCGATGAGTTGCGGGAGTTTGCCGCAAATATGCTTGAAACGATGTATCACTATCGTGGCATTGGGTTGGCTGCGGCTCAAGTGAATCGGCAAATTCGATTTTTGGTGGCTGATACTCGCCCTAAAGATGAGCGGGGCCGATATGATTATGATGAAATGACAGAGTTCGAAAGTGCTATTGAGCAACCTCTGATGATTTTTAATCCTGTGATAGTAAAAAAAGAAGGGAAAACCACTTTTGATGAAGGTTGCCTCAGTGTTCCCACCTACTACGAAACGGTGGAGCGATTTGAGTATATTGAAGTGGAGGGACTCAACCTTAACGGTGAGAAGTTTACTATTAAAACAGATGGTTTACTTTCAATTTGTATTCAACATGAAATTGACCATCTTGATGGAAAGTTATTTATTGATCGGTTAAGTCCAATAAAAGCCAACCGATTGAAAGCCAAAATTAAAAAAATGGGTTATCCAGACCTCACAAAAGAGGCAGAAAAAGATGAAGAAGTGGTTCCGTGAGTGTTATTCGAACTGTTTTTTTGGGAACACCTTTTATTGCAAAAGAGTGCTTAAAAGCTCTTGTTGAAGATGAACACTTTGAAGTTGTTGGAGTGGTTTCGCAACCCGATCGTCCTGCTGGACGAAAAATGCAATTGAAGGCATCTGAAGTGAGTGCTTATGCCCTTGAACACAAGCTTCCATTGATTCGTCCAGAAAAAGCAGATGGCGAAGAGTTTATTCAGTCCATTAAAAAATGGGGGGCTGAGTGTGTTGTTGTTGTGGCTTATGGGCAAATTTTAAGAAAAGATTTTCTCGATATGTTTCCTCAAAAAGTTGTCAACGTTCATGCAAGTTTACTTCCCCGTTGGCGAGGGGCGGCACCGATTCAACGAGCGATGATGGCAGGAGATCAAGAAACAGGTGTGTGTTTACAAGTGATGACAGAGAGCTTGGATGCAGGTGCTGTTTTGGGCGCGCGGAAAATGATCATTCAAGATGCAATGAATGCCATAGATCTTCACAATGCGATGATTCCTTTGGCACAAGATTTACTGACCGTAGATTTTATGGATTATATGCGTGGGAACCTTTCGCCAACACCTCAAGAGGAATCTCTAGTAACTTATGCAAAAAAAATTAAAAAATCGGAATCACAAATGGATTGGAGTTTACCCAATCGAGAGATTTTTAATCGTCAAAGAGGTTTAATGATGGGCCCTGGGGCGACAACAGTTTTTCGCGGGAAGCCCATAAAAATTCATCGAATGGAACTTGTGAATGATCTTTCACTGAAAGCTGCACCTGGTGTGATTGTTGATGTGAATAAATCAGATTTTACCGTTCAATGTGGTGAGGGGCAGTTAAAAATATTAGAGCTGCAACCGGCATCAAAAGCGTGTCAAACGTCAGCACAATTTTTACTGGGACATAAAATAGCAAAAGGTGAGGTTTTCGGTGAGTAATCAGTTTTTAGTCGCACCAAGCATTCTGTCGGCAGACTTTGCTCGTTTGGGAGAAGAAATTCAATCTGTGGAAACCGCAGGGGCTGATTGGATTCATGTGGATGTGATAGATGGGCATTTTGTTCCTAATTTAACTATCGGTAAAACAGAAATAAAAAGTTTAAAGCCCATCACAAAAC
>JAGRAB010000172.1 GCA_020435085.1 Bdellovibrionales bacterium
CCGACTTTATTGTAGCGACTCCTGGCCGACTCATTGATCTTTACAAAGAACACATTGTCGATTTAACCCAAGTGCGTGCTGTTGTTTTTGATGAGGCTGACCGCATGTTTGATATGGGCTTTAAAGATGACATGAAGTACTTGCTCAAGCGTATTCCTAAAGAGCGTCAGTTCTTGGTGTTTAGTGCAACACTTAATTTTGATGTAATGAATACAGCCTATGAGTTTGGTGCAGATCCGGTAGAAGTTAATATTAGCAAGGATCAAGCTAAGGCAGAAAATGTGGATGATGAAATCTTTCATGTGGGCAACGACAATAAACCATCGTATTTATTATCTTTGCTAAAACAACATGAGCCACGCCAATTAATTATTTTCAGTAATTTTAAGCGTAACGTAGAGCGAATTGCTCTATTTCTTAATAAAAATGGTTATTCAGCACTAGGAATTTCAAGCTTACTCACTCAGGCACAGCGCAATCGTGTTATGGCGCAGTTTAAATCAGAAAGTGATCGAAATATTTTAGTGGCAACAGATGTTGCAGCTCGTGGTCTTGATGTCATTGGTGTTGATATGGTTATCAACTACGAACTGCCAGATGATCCAGAAAACTATGTTCATCGCATTGGCCGTACCGGGCGTGCGAGTTCAAAAGGAAAAGCTTTTTCTTTGGTGAGTGATCGAGATGTTGAAGCTCTTGCTCGCATTGAAGATTATACGAGAAAAAAAATTAATTCTGGTTGGATAGAAGATGAATTCTTGGTCACGACATATGAAGCCTTTCCTGCAGAACGAGACTTAGAATACACAAAAAGCAATAAACCTGGTTTTTCAAAAGGAAAAGGACCTCGTTCGTCTCACCCTCGTGATGGTCGACGGGATAAGAGAAAAGGTGATGGGCCAGGCTCTCACAAATATTCAAAAGGGAAAAAGTTTTCCTCCAACCGACGTCGCCACAAAGACGAGGGTGGCCGAGAAAAAGAAGCTGGAGCTAGTGTTGCTTTAGAGAGTGGAGCTCATCGAGACCGTGCTATGGGTCGGCATAAACCAAAATCTTCAGGCAATGGTAAATACGAATCTCAAAGAAAGAGGAAGTTTCAAAAAAATAGAGGTGCGAGAAAAAGAACCAATGCTTCTCAACCTCGTCCAATACCATCCCAATCAGCAAGTTTGGGCCAAAAAATTGGTGGCTTCTTTAAAAAGCTATTTAGCTAAGAATTCTAAATTGTCCAATGAAATGTGCGAACGATTTCGTTGCAAGATTTGAGTGTCTCTAAAAAAGTTTGTTTATAATCACGACATGTAAAAATAACGGCTTTTTGGTCTTTTACAAAAATGACCTGGCGTAATTGCTTTTGGGTATCATTATGAACGAAATCGATCATTTGTGCTAAATAGGGGCCAACTTTGACTTTTTTTGAAGCTAAAATATCAAAACCGAGGCGTGGGTAATCATTGACCCATTTGCTGACGTAGTCTTTCATGGTGCTATTTGAAGTCAACTCATCGACACGAACAGTGAGCGATGGTTGTACACCGTTATTGGTTTTTGGAGCCGCATAAACAGTTTCTATATTTTTAATATCTCGAGGGGTTCTTTGGTGAATCCAATGGGTATTAGCTGCATTAAGAACAAATCCATATTGAGAAATAAATCTGCCAGAGTTCATTCCAATTAAAAAAGAGCTCGAGGTGGCGGGGTGAGGGGCCGCAAAACTTTGAGTTGTTATAAGAAGTAGGACCATTACAATGTATTTCATTTTTCTTTTCTCCTTGGGCTGAAGTGCTATTGCAGATAAATTTTCCAAGCCCCTTGGGATTCTAACAATAATTTATATATTGTTACACTCTTCCGCTGTTTTGTAAGTAGATTTATAAATTTGTTTTTCGCCAGAGCGGTCACTTGTAAAAACATAGTCATTTCCAGATTTTGAAGCGGAGGGTTCGGTTTCGTTTCCTGTGTGCCAGGTGAGTCGTTGAAGGCAAGAACCGTCTCTTTTAATGGAATAAAGTTCATAATTGGATTTATCATCACGATTGGAAGAAAAAATGAGCGTTTGATTATCAGGAAGCCAAGTGGGTTGAAAATGAATGCCTTCACCAGAAGTGATTTGTTTTGGCTTTTTGGCAGAAGCATTACCAACAAAAATATGGGCCGATGTAAAATCATTGTTGTACTCAACCCAAGCTAAGTATTGGCCGTTGGGAGAAAGTACTGGTTGTGCTTTTGGAGTTTTTGAAAAAGTGAGTTTTTTTAAATAAACGCCAGTTGTAGACATAACATGAAGGTTGAGAAATTTATCTCGGGCTGAAACAAAAATAATAGAATGATCTTTTGGATCAATTGTAGCCTCAGCATCATAATGTTTAATATGAGTTAAACGTTCAATGCGACTGCCATTGATAAAGCTAGAATAAATTTCTGTCGGCTGATTCTCCCAAAAAAAGGTTGGTTTTTCTTCTTTCCTCTCTTTACCTGTCAATTTTTCAAGGGACTCTTTAATAAAGTTGGAATCCTCTTTGGCCTCGTCAGTGGTGCTTGAATAAACAATACGACGTCCATCAGGAGAAAAGGTCACATGTGATGTGACTCCATCCTGGTAGGTCACTCGTCGCTCTTCACCGCTTCCCAAGTCTAAAATATAAATTTGTGGATTTTCATGATTGGGTCGCATTTCACTAATAAAAGCCATGAGGTTGCCTTTAGGGGAGAGAGTGGCTTGAGAGTTTGTACCAACGCCAGTGAGTTTTGTGACTGGTGGTGGCGTGAAGCCTTTTGGCAGGTTCAAATCTGCTGGAGTGACAGTGTTTTGGGTTGTCTGTGAGGCGCAATACGCGAGAAAGAGAGTCGCAAAAGCAAAGAGAAAAACTTTTATTAAAAGTGACCTCGAAAATACCAGCATCAACTCACTCTCCTTTTTTCGAAGGTGTGACATTTAAAGCTTTTTCTACAAGTGAGACAGGGCACCATTGTTTTAATTCTTGGGGGTGAACCCATTTGTATTTTGCGGCCTTGCTTTTTGCAGAGAGCATTCTTGTTACTACAAAGATTTTATGATGAGTAATTGTGTGAGTGTAGTCAAATTTTTGTGGCCTTTTCTTTACTTTTTCGCCACTGCCGGGAAGAAGCCACTGGTTTTTTAAAAATGGGAGAGTCTTATTTTTTTCTAATGCAATAAGGCCATGAAAGTTTCGAATTTCAGGCCGCCAAATCCAAGTTTCCGGCTGCCGCTTTGGTTTTTTACTCGGAAATGCAGAGGGGTTTTTATTTTTCAAAGCCAAACAATTTTTTTTCAAAGGACATAAAAGACATGTCGGATTTGTTGGGGTGCAAATTGTTGCACCTAACTCCATAAAAGCTTGGTTTGTTATAGAAGGTTTTTCTGAAAGCTGAACCATATTATCCATTTGTGCTTGCACAAAAGCACGGCCAGAGGTTTTCCACCAGTCTCCCGACCAAGCAAATAGGCGTGAGATCACTCGAATTGTATTTCCATCGACAACTCCCACGGGCTGTTCAAAGGCAAGGCTAGCAACAGCTCTCGACGTATAGGGGCCAAACCCAGGGAGAAGGAGTAATTCTTCATAAGTTTTTGGAAAAATTTTTTTCTCTACAAGTAACTGAGCCGCTTTATGGAGATTTCGAGCTCTGGAATAATAGCCAAGCCCTGCCCATGCAGCAACGACCTTGGCATCAGAGGCTTTAGCAAGATATTGAAGGGTGGGGAAAAGTTGTAAAAATTTTTGATAAAAAGGAATTACTGCGCGAGAGGTTGTTTGTTGCAGCATTGTTTCAGAGATCCATATTTTATAGGGGTCTTTTGTCTCTCTCCATGGGAGATCTCTTTTTTCTTTTTCATACCACTGGTTAAAATTTTTTATGGTCTGTTGAGTAATCATAGGCAGTGTTTAGATTTAGTATCGAATCTGTAGAGAATCAATGAAAAGCGACATGAAACAAATGAACTTTTTCAATAGGCCCAAATGAGTAAATTTGACTGACGTTGGCGAAAGTCAGTGGTACTATACAAAGCATGAAAACGTTTCTGATCTCATTAAAGCTACTGGGCCAGTTGAAAAAGTCCAAGTTCTTCGTTGCAATCACAAAAAATGACCCTACGACGTACGAAAAAGTACGCCTGCGGGATCATTTTTTGCTTGAACGCCTCGACTTTGAACTTTTTCAACGGGCCCTGCTCTTCATTTTATTTTTCAGTTTAGGGGTGCAAGCCAAGTCAACAAGTGTGTCGCAGTGCTCTAAAAATGAATTGCAGCGTAAGGATTGTTTACTTCACATGAATAATTCTAGCTATCGCTTTAATCATAACCATTTAAGTATTGTGACAAAAACGTGGAAAGCTGTTCATGATTTGCCTCTTTCAGGAGAAAGTCTTGATTGGGAGTCCGTTCGTGTATTTGATTTGATGGGACGACGATTTTATGAGTTTAAAATATGGGGTGATTTTGAAACGGAAGCAAAAATTCAAAGTCTTCATTGGTTTTTGGTAGAACTTGAGGGCACAAAAGCGACCTTGAAACTAGATAAAATTATTCAAAAGCGACGTCCTATTTTAAATGGCGAGGGTACGGTGACGGATCGTTATTTGAAGGATAAGCAAGAGAAACATCAAGTGGTTGCGAAAAATAAAAAAATTATTTGGTTAATGGGTTCTGATAAGGGGGAATTATAAATGGAATACAAACCAATCAGTGGTCGAGAGTTTCCTCGCTTTTCTGCAATAAAGACTTTTTTTCGACTTCCCCATGTTGAAGTGGATGCCGATTATGATGTAGGTATTGTGGGAATTCCTTATGATGGTGGTGTTTCTTATCGACCTGGGGCAAGGTTTGCACCAACAAAAGTTCGAGAGGCATCATCGTTGGGGCGCGGGTTTCACTGGTCGCGTGGTTATAATGTACTTGAACAAAAAAAAGTGGCTGATATTGGAGACTGTCCAACGGTTCCGATCGATCAAGCTCAGACCTATGAAAAAATTGAAAACTTTTTTTCCACTCTTCTTCAATACAATAAAAAATTTGTCTCAATTGGTGGAGATCATTCAACGACTTTACCGGTTTTACGAGCTTTAAAAAAGAAATACCAAGTACCGTTGGGCTTTATCCATTTTGATGCGCACCTTGATACTTATCCTGCGGCTTGGGGGTGTGAATATCATCACGGTTCATTTGTACGTCACGCGATTGAAGAAAAATTAATTGATCCTAAGAAGACTATTCAAATAGGGATTCGAGGGCCACTGACGGGCAAAGACGATCTCGATTTTGTCAATAAACACGGTATTCAAGTGATTACGGTCGATGATATTCGAATTCAAGGGCTAGAAAAGTTTATTTTGCAACTTCCGCAGTTTTCTCAAGGACCAACATATTTGAGTTTTGATATCGATTGTTTAGACCCAGCCTATGCACCAGGAACAGGAACGCCTGTTGTTGGTGGCTTAACAACTTATGAGACTCAACGGATACTTCGTGCATTAAAAATAGATCAATTGGTAGGAGCTGACATTGTTGAGGTTTCTCCTCCTTACGATACCTCTGAAATTACAGCTCTTGCAGCTGTCGATACCCTCTTCGAACTCCTCTGCCTCCTCTAAAGGTGCCAGCTCCTGAATGGTAGCAATATCGCGTCATATTGCTATTTATTAATATATAGCTTGAAATGATTTGAATATGTTTGAAGCTGGCCCCCTTAATTGCGGACGA
>JAGRAB010000173.1 GCA_020435085.1 Bdellovibrionales bacterium
CTTTACCTTTTAAATGCACAAGTAGGGCTTGGATTGCAGAGGGATTCACACCGCTAATTCTTTGAGCCTGAGCCAAAGAAACGGGACGAATATGACCTAGTTTTTCTACTTCTTCCGCCGACAAACCACGCACTTTACTAAAGTCTAAATCGGCAGGAATTCGAAGTTTCTCAAGACGTTTTGCCTGATTAATTATCTCTAGCTGTCTTTTAATATAGCCTTCATATTTAATATCGATTTCAACGGAGTCATAGATGTTTTCCTCGTCTGGAATTGAGACATTCAGCTGTATCAACTGCAAACAGTCTATCTCTGGACGGCGCAGTAATTCCGCGGCACTTAAAGGCTTTTGTAAAACAGGTGTCCCAATCTCCTTGAGTTGGTTTTGTGTTCTTTCATTTGGTACAAACGTAAATTTTTGTAGGTAAGATTTAAATTCATTTCTTCTGACTAAAATAGACTCCATTTTCTTCCATAAGCTTACTGGAACTAGACCCGACTCAAGCCCACGACGCGCTAACCGCTCAAGAACATTGTCTTCTCTTAAAACAAGACGATGTTCTGCCCGAGACGTCATCATTCGATAAGGCTCTTTTGTTCCTTTTGTTACAAGGTCATCAATAAGCACACCAATATAGGCTTCATCTCTTCCTAAGATAAACTCCTCTTGATTCAAAACACTCTTTGCTGCATTTGCTCCTGCAACCAATCCTTGTCCTGCCGCTTCTTCATATCCACTGGTTCCATTAATTTGTCCGGCTAAGAAAAGCCCTGAGATAAGACGCGTCTCCAGTGTATGCTTAATTTGTGTTGGCTCAATGAAATCATATTCAACAGCATATCCAGGCTTAAGAAGTCTCACTTTTTCCAACCCTGGAATTGTTCTTAAAAACTCGTATTGAACCTCTTCCGGTAAGCTTGTCGAAATTCCCTGAAGATAAATGGAATTTGTCTCTAAGCCCTCTGGCTCCAAAAATGTTTGGTGACGATCTTTATCCGAAAATCTTGTAATTTTATCTTCTATACTTGGACAATAGCGAGGACCAATTCCTTCTATTGCCCCTGTGAACATCGGGGATTTATCAAGGTTGGCACGAATGATTTCATGGGTTTTTTCATTCGTATAACCAAGAAAACACTGAATTTGAGGGAGTTTTAATTTTTTCTCTGAACGAACACTAAAAGGAACAAACTTTTCGTCGCCAGATTGAGGCTCAAATTTTGTCCAATCGATCGAGCTTGCTTCAAGGCGAGGTGGTGTTCCTGTTTTTAATCGAGTCACACGAAACCCATAATCAGCAAGCTGATCTGAAATACCAATTGTTGCCTCATCACCAATTCGACCACCAGCCACTTGTTTTAACCCAAAATGCATAACGGCCTTCATAAATGTTCCCGTGGTAATCACAACGGCTGAGGCAAAAGCCCGAGAACCATCTTTAAAAACAACACCTTTACATTTGTTAGCGTCTAAAATGAGTTGACTGACTTCTCCACAAACAACCGTTAAGTGCTCAATATTTTGAACATAATTAGAAACAAACTGTGAATACTTATCTTTATCGCATTGAGAACGCGACCCTCGAACCGCCGGGCCCTTTTTGGCATTCAACCTTTTAAACTGAACTGTATTTTCGTCTGCGGCCAACCCCATAAGCCCGCCCAGTGTGTCGATTTCTCGCACCATGTGACCTTTTCCAAGCCCACCAACCGATGGGTTGCAACTCATATAGGCAATTCTCGACAGATTATTGGTAATCAGCAGGGTTTTAACCCCTAGGCGAGCTGATGCCAACGCCGCTTCAACACCCGCATGTCCCGCACCAACTACAATCACTTGAAAATCTTGATTTGCCACAGAAATCCTAAAAACTCTTTTTCTAAAAACGTGGTTTAACCCATGAAAATAACTTGAAAAGCTTATAACACTCTTTAATTTCGCTATGCAATATTTGGGTTCTTATTTGTAAACTATTTTCCAAGGCAAAATTCTTTAAAAACACGATCCATGACCTGGTCATCAAAGTGTTTCCCAAGAACTTCTTGAATTGCAATGAGTGCAACCTGAAGCTCAAAAGCTAAAAATTCTGGGCTCTGCCCATCTTTGGTGCTGCTAATTCCTTGGTATACGGCCTCATCGGCTTTTTTAAGAAGCTCAAAGTGGCGTTGATTTGAAATAACAGCATCTTCTCCTGATTTTTCCATGTCCATGAGCTGCTGAACTGTGAAAGCTAAAACCTCTTCCAATCCTTCTGATGTTTTTGCACTACAAAGAAAGAGAGGAGCTAAAGACATATCAAAACCGAGTTCTTTTGAAGCTGACTCAATCCAATGGCTCACTTCTTTTTTAGACCACTGTTGAAGATCACTTTTATTACAAATAATTCCCAACTTTTTAGCTGATGCACATTCCACAATTGCTGCTTTCAAAAAAGCATCTGGTTTTTCAAAAAGTGCATCAATAACTAAAAATGTCATATCCGCCTTTTTTGATGCTTCTAAAGAACGTTCGATTCCTATTTTTTCGACGTGATCTGTTGCCTCTCGAAGCCCTGCCGTATCCATAAAGCGAATTCTATAGCCTTCTCTCCAAACTTCCCCCTCAACAATATCTCGAGTTGTCCCCGCGACTTCTGTAACAATGGCTTTATTGATCCCCATAAAAGCATTTAAAAGACTCGACTTCCCAACATTTGGCTCACCAATAAGAGCAACAAGAAGTCCTTCGTTTAAAGAACGACCATATTGATATGTAGCCAACATCTTTTGAATATTCTTTTGAATACTCAAAAGATTCGATAAAATTGAATTATTGCTCGCAATTTCAATATCTTCTGCTGAATAGTCGATATTTGCCTCACATTGAGCAAGTATCCAAATTAATTGGTCTTCTAAAGACTCAAGGTAACGAGAGTGATGACCTTCTAGTTGTCGCAACGACAACTGGCTTGATCGTTGACTTCCACTTTCGATGAGGCCAAGCACTGCTTCTGCTTGAATTAGGTCTATTCGACCAGACATAAATGCTCGATAAGTAAACTCACCAGGACGAGCCAGACGAACTTGATGTTTACCGAGGGCTTGAATGATTTGGCCGGTAATAATTGGACTACCATGGCAACTTACTTCAACCGTTTTTTCTCCTGTAAATGAACGCCCTTCCTCAAAGAAGGTCGCAAGAACCTCATCAATAGATTCTATTCCGTCTTTCAAAATTCCGTAAAAAACCTTATGAGACTCTGCTTTTTCAGGAAGAAAGGGGCAGATTTTTCTGGATGCTTCGTAAGCGATAGACCCACTGACTCGAATAACAGCAATACCTCCGCGGCCACTCGGAGTGGCCACAGCACATATTGTGTCTTCATCATGATCTAAAAGAGCCATTCTTAAGAGTTCGGCTGATCTTCAACTTGAGAGCCTTTTCCCTTGATAGGATAAATTTTAATCTTCTTAAAGTGTCCCTCTCCAACAGATCGGCTTTTTACTCGGCCATCTTCAGCAAGGTATTGATGAACAATTTTTCTATCTTTTGGTGGAAGGGCTCGAAAATAAACTGACTTCCCTTTATCAAGAGCAATTCCCTTAAGTTTATCTGCTAAATCTAAAAGGGCTTCATTTGCGTCTTCTCTAAATCCATCGCTATCAAGATTCACATGAATATTATCTTCTGGAAATTGGTGTTGAAGAACACGCTTAACAAAGAGTTGAAATGCATCTAAAAGTTGACCCTCTTTACTTTTAAGAAGCTCTTCATCATCGCCATAAAGCTCCACAAAGTATTCCCCATTTTCTTCATCAAGATCAAAAGAGAGCTCAAAATTTCCAGCCTCTAAAACGCCGTTTAATGTTTCTTCAATAACGTCATACGGAGTGACATCAGAACCTTTCTTTTTACCCCCAAATATTTTTCCAAATATTCCCGTCATTTTTTTCTCCTCGCTACGCAGTTACAACTGCTGGTTTATTTGTATCTCTTGTAAAAATAAGCTGTTGAATAATGGCAAATAACGCGCTCACAAAAATATAAAGCGTTAGACCACTTGGTAATGACACCATAAACAATGCAAAAACAAGTGGTAAAAACATCATCATTTTTGCTTGTGCTGGATCCATTGTATTTGGTGTGATTTTTTGTTGTACAAACATCGTTATTGCCATCAAGACCGGCAAAACATAATAAGGATCTTTTAAACTAAGGTCATGAATCCATAAGAAAAATGGTGCTTGGTAAAGTTCAATACTTTGTCCTAATACCTGGTAGAGCGCGATAAAAACCGGAAATTGCAAGACCATTGGTAAACACCCACCAAGTGGATTCACCTTGTTCGTCTTCATGAGCTGCATCATCTCTTGATTTAACTTTTGAGAGTCATCTTTATGTTTTTCTTTGAGTGCTGCTATTTGAGGCTGAATCACCTTCATTTTATTTAAAGACTTATAAGACATGACTGTAAATGGAAGTACTAACATCCTCACTAAAAGAGTCAGCATGATAATGGCTAAACCCCAGTTTCCAACAAGTTGATGAAACCATTTCATTAGCTTTAGCATTGGCTTAGCAAGCCAGCTAAACATTCCAAAATCAATAAGCCCAGCGAGTTGGCTATTCACTCCTTCAAGAATATGAAGATATTTAGGGCCCATAAAAGCTTTATATGTAATTGTAAGATTCTCTGTTTTGTTCAACAAAGAATAATTCAGCATTCCTATTGCCTTATGATCCACAGTTTCTATTCTAAATTCAGGAATAATTGTCGACTCATCGACAAGTGATTGCGAGAAATATTGTGTCCCTAAAGAGGCCACACTTGCCTTTGGATAGATCTCATTTACTGATTCGTCTTTTTTAAGAATGACACGCTTTTCTTTTCCCTCGTTAACAGTAAAAAATTCTTGTCGTTCAAAGGTTGGCATGAGTGCCTTTTTTTCAATATCGGCCATTTCATCAACGAGAACTGTTTTTACGCCCAAAAACCTTTCGCTAGAATTTGATATAGAAATTTTTGTATTAAAAACATACTTCTCTGAGTGAATTTCAATGGCTTTGACAATCTTTGTTTCGCCAGAGTAC
>JAGRAB010000174.1 GCA_020435085.1 Bdellovibrionales bacterium
CTCTCAATCGTCTGGTCACAGTGACTGGCGTGAGTGGTTCTGGAAAATCCAGCCTGATCTCAAGTACACTTTATCCAGCAATTGCAAGACAGTTGGGTGTTGAGTATTTAAAAGGTGGTGAGTTTCAACGAATCACGGGTGTTGACCACATCAAAAATGTTGTCTTTATTGACCAGTCTCCTATTGGGAAAACAGCTCGGAGTAACCCTGTTACTTATTTAAAGGTCTACGATGCTATCAGGCAAATCATGGCCTCTGGCCAAGAGGCTCGCGCTCGCGGTTATACCGCTGGCACTTTTTCTTTAAATGTCGAAGGCGGTCGCTGCCCCGTTTGTAAAGGTCTTGGACACGAAGTCATTGATATGATGTTTATGGATGATATTGAAATCCTTTGTGATGCATGTAACGGCAAACGCTTTCGCCCTGAAGTTTTAGATATCACTTATAAAAATAAAAATATTTATCAAATTTTAAATATGACCGTTGCTGAGGCCATGGACTTTTTTGTTTCATACCCTAATATTCGAAAGCCCTTATCTATTTTAAGAGAGGTGGGCTTAGAGTATTTGACACTTGGTCAAACCGCCAATTCACTGAGCGGTGGTGAGTCTCAACGCTTGAAAGTGGCTCGAGAGCTGAATAATACGAATCAGCTCAACACACTTTACATTTTAGACGAACCAACAACAGGGCTTCATTTTCGTGAAGTTCATTTGCTTTTGAAAGTTCTCAATCATCTTGTTGACGAGGGGGCCAGTGTTTTGTTGATTGAACACAATATGGAAGTGATTAAAAACTCTGATTATATTATTGATATGGGTCCAGAAGCTGGAGCAAAAGGAGGCAAAGTGATTGCCGAGGGGGCTCCAGACGATATTATAAAATCAAAACGTGGATATACAGGACGTTATTTAAAAGAATATATTGAGGGAATGGCATCTAAAAAGAGCGAATCATGAGTGTATTGAGAAAAACATTATGGCCAGAGCTTCGTCCCTATAAATGGACTGTTTTTTATGTCATTTTTCTTGGAGCTTTAATCTCTGGTCCAAAATCCGTCATTCCCATTCTTGTCGGAGATCTTGCAAAAGCGTGGGAACATGGAGATCGCATAGCCGCCCAACAGCTTCCTATTTATTTTGCCATCATTTGGGTTTGTATCGGCGTTCTTCGTTTTTATCATTTATTTTGGATGAAGTTTACTGCCTCACGCGTGGCCATTAATTTACGCCGACGTTTAATGGATAAATATCTCAGTCTTAATATTGGATTTTTTCAAGATTTCCAACGTGGCTCTGGAGGGCTTATTAGCCGCATGATCCATGACATCACAATTATTGAAGCCGGTATTCAAAAAGTTTCTGACCTTGTCCGAGAGCCCATTGTGGTTATCGCTATGTTTACAACACTTCTTTTAATGGACTGGCGGCTCACTTTATTTATTCTAGCGGCTCTCCCCATTATTACTTGGGTCATGCGTCGATTTTCTCGCTCTTTAAGAAAGTATGGTCATAAAAATCAAGAGGCCATGGAGGATTTAACAAAAACTCTAAAAGAAAGTCTCGATGGAACTCGAATTGTTCAGTCTTTCAACCTTGAACAAGAAATGCGTGAGGCTTTTAACTCTAAAGCCGATCGCGTTCTTCATGCAACAAAACGCATTATTCAACGCGAAGAGGGTGTCGGTCCTGTTTCGGAATCTTTAGCTGCAATCACAATTTATGGAATTCTTGTTTATATTGGAACACAAATTTTTTCAGGAAACTTTTCAACTCCGGATTTTATTCAATTCATTGGATGTATTATTTTGCTCCAAGAAGGTGTTAAAAAAATTCAAGGAGCATTAATTAAGCTTCAACAAAGTACTGTTGCTCTTGAACGAATGAATAATATTTTTACAAGTACACGGGTTGTTCCACAGGCCAAACATCCACAATCTTTTCCAGAGGATTGGGAGGCCATTGAATATAAAAATGTCTCTTTTTCTTTTGGAGATAGAAAAGTTTTAGACAATGTGAGTGTCACTATTCGAAGGGGCGAAATTATTGCTCTCGTTGGTTCTAGTGGTGGTGGAAAATCCACTTTTGTTAATTTATTGGAGCGGTTCTTTGACCCCACGGTTGGTCAAATTTTGATTGGCAATACTCCCATTCAAGATATTCATTTGAAAGAATTAAGAAATCATATTTCTCTTGTTAGCCAAGATGTCTTTTTATTTGGTGACACGATTGAAAAAAATATTCATTCCGGTGATTTTTCTAAACCTATCAAACGTATTGAAGAGGCGGCGCGAATGGCCAATGCGCATAATTTTATTTCAGCAAAACCTGAAGGGTACCAAACGCGAGTGGCCGACCAAGGGAGCTCTCTTTCTGGCGGCGAAAAACAACGGATCAGTATTGCTCGAGCCATTTTTAAAGATGCTCCCATTTTGATACTCGATGAAGCCACTTCAGCTTTAGACTCTGAAAGTGAGCGCGAAGTGCAAAAGGGTTTGGATCAGCTTCTTCAAGGACGCACGGCCTTTGTCATTGCCCATCGACTTTCAACAATTGCAAAGGCGGATCGCATCTTAGTTTTAAAAAATGGTCAAATAGTTGAACAAGGGAATCACCTCGACCTTTTGAATAAAAAGGGCGAATATTTTCGATTTCACCAAATTCAGGCTGGCTTGTGAATCGACAGGCTCTAAAATTTTTAAATATTTTCAATGCCTTATAGCCTGACCAATATTTTTTCAGTCAAACCCTAAATGTTGTCGAAAATTTTGACGATAAGCTTTTTGTCGAACTTTTGTTCAGAACAAACAAAGAGGGTGAAAGAATGATCAATTGGGATGAGTTTGAACACATACATGTGATCAAAAAATTAAAAGAAATTTTAAATTCATGGTGGAATATCGATGTCATCTTCACAGACGAACGCGGAAGACTTCGTGGTATCGATTTAGAAAATTCAAGCGGAAAATTTGCAAGCCCTGCTGTTCATGCATTTCTTCAAAAAGAATCTGCTATTGAAAGTCTCGCTGATACCATTTCAAAAACAATGGAAGATCTTAAAGTTTCAGAAAATCGATTTTCACTACGCAAGTGGGATACTGCTGGTTTTGATGTCGCCATTGTACCCATCATGATTGAAAATGATTTCGTGGGAACTGTTGTTGCTATGGGCTTTTTAAAAGATGCTCAAGGTCAACAACGTCTTCAAGAAATTCAAGAGCGTCTTGCTATTTTTGGTGCTTCTGCCGATGTTATTGAACAATCCTTAGCAAAAATTCAATATATCGAAGATCAAGATCGTGATCACTTTTTAGAACTGGTTGAGTTGGTTGCACAAGAAATTGTGACACTTCACTTAGAGATTACTTCTCGAGAGAACCGCATTAAAGAACTCAATAAAGAGCTGGGAAGTCGATATAAATACGACAATATGATTGGTAAATCAAAGCCCATGCAAAATCTCTATGCTCTTCTTGATAAAATTAAAGGAGCTGAAAGTACTGTTCTTGTTCAGGGAGAAAATGGAACTGGTAAAGAACTCATTGCAAAAGCCATTCACTATAATTCTGCCAGAAAAGACAAACCTTTTGTTATTCAAAACTGTTCGGCTTTTAATGACAACCTCTTAGAGTCTGAACTTTTTGGTCATATGAAAGGATCTTTTACCGGTGCCGTTCGCGATAAAAAAGGGCTTTTTGAAATGGCCGATCGTGGAACCTTCTTTCTGGATGAAATCGGTGATACCTCTCCAACAATGCAAGTAAAACTTCTTCGTGTTCTTCAAGAGGGAACATTTATTCCTGTGGGTGCGGTAGAGCCTAAGCGTGTAGATGTCAGAATTCTTGCTGCAACAAATAGAAACTTAAAAGAAATGGTCGAGCAAGGAACTTTCAGAGAAGACTTGTACTATCGACTCAACGTTATCAATATTCGT
>JAGRAB010000016.1 GCA_020435085.1 Bdellovibrionales bacterium
CTAAGTCAATGGTATCTAATTCGACGTCACTGACTTCATCAGCAACCTCTTGAATTTTACCCAGTGAATTTAAAAACTCAGGATCTTCTTGTTGTAAAATCTCATCAATGTTCTCAAGAGAAATCTCATTGGGATTTGTATCTTGACCTTGATCCGGTTTTTCTACGTCTGCTGCCATGCAAACATTATTACAAAAAATATCAAAGACTTGGACTTAAATTTCAAAATCTCGATCCGATACATTAAGAAAAGAGGTCAATGGAATGATTTTTTTTCGATATCTTATTCACTTTTTCATATTTTTAAGCATTCTTCCTGGCCTAACGGCTTGCAGCCTTCTTCAACGGCATGAAAGTAGTGGATATGCGGATGCTGCTCGTATGCCTGCTTATTACCAACTTGAACTTGAACGGCAAGCTTACAAAGAATCTTTCGCTAGAGAAGAACTGGGCCTAGGAAAAGGTTACAATCTCTCTGAACCTGAAAGAGTCGTTTTAAATAAACGTCTTCAACTTAAAAAGTCTGAACAAAACCTCACAACGGATAGAGAAAAAAGACAATACTACTCTTACAAACCTTTAATGAAAAATGATGACCAAAGGCTTTATTACTTGAACCTACCTTCACAGGAGGCTCGTGAACGCTTTGTTTATCAAATGGGTATTGCTGGAAATGCAAACGAGTTTACTCCCGATGTAGCAGATCTTATTGAAACCAATGATATTGCCGTTGGTATGACTGAAAAAGCAGTTTTAGAAAGCTGGGGAGATCCTGATACAGTTGAAGTTGCAGGGAATGACATCTACGGAAATGAACGTTGGAAGTACTCTAAATATGTTTCTTCAGAAAGCGGCTACCGCCGTGAAGTTCGCTATGTCTATTTTGAAAACGGCGTTGTCTCTGGCTGGGAATCCTTTTAAAATTATTTAATTTAGTGGGCATCATCCCAGGTGGAACCAACAGCGACATTCACTTTTAAAGGTACTCGCATTTTTGTGACATTCTCCATAAGAGGACGAATGACAGCAATATTCTCTTCAACCTCATTTTTGGGACATTCAAACAATACTTCATCGTGAACCTGAAGCAGGGCTGGAATTTCAACATTCTCATAAAGTTGAATCATGGCAAGTTTGACTAAATCACTGGCTGTTCCTTGAATAGGAGCATTAATGGCCGCTCTTTCGCCAAAGCTTCGTAAAGCCGGGTTTTTTGATTTTAATTCGTCAATATAACGGCGACGACCGAATAAAGTTTCCACATATCCTTGCTTTTTCGCCTGCTCCACCGCCTGATCCATATAATCTTTTACCTTTGAAAAACGCTCAAAGTAGCGATGAATAATTTCAGATGATTCTTTTCGAGAAATACCAAGGTTTTCTGCCAAACCATAAGCACCCTGCCCATAGGCAATTCCGAAGTTGACAGCTTTTGCTTTACGCCGCAAATCATTGGTTACGTTATCAAGAGAAACTCCAAATATCTCACTTGCAGTCGCTGCATGAATATCAAGGTCGTTATTAAATGCACGAATTAAACCTTCATCGTTCGAAACATGAGCTAAAACTCGGAGCTCAATTTGACTATAATCCACAGAAATCAAAACTTTTCCTTTATCCGCTAAAAAAGCTTTTCGAATCAATCGACCGCGCTCAGTTCGAATGGGAATATTTTGTAAATTGGGATTAATGCTGGAGAGTCGCCCTGTCGTTGTCATTGCTTGACGGAAGTGAGTATGTATACGCCCCGTCTCCGGCCGAATCAGTTGTGGCAATGCATCCACATAGGTTGATTTTAATTTAGAAAGCTCTCGATAATCGATAATCAAAGGAATAATTTCGTGTTCTGATTTTAATTTTTCTAAAACA
>JAGRAB010000175.1 GCA_020435085.1 Bdellovibrionales bacterium
ACTTTTTTAAATAAATAATAGTTCGAACTAATAAAAATAAGATCCCCAGATTTTACAAGTGGAGCTACTTTTGCGCACAAGTCTGTCGAAGCCAATGCTGAAGATAAAAATATGTTGAAAGACAATATCAAATAAATAGTTAATTTTTTCATGCTTCAACTCTGCTAAAAGTCTTTTAAAGAATCAACCGACTTATTCGAAATGACGCTTCTGTCAGGATTTTTTAAACCTCCGAGCCCATCTGCCTGTGATAGCATGGGCTTCTTTTAAATGCAGAAGATGTCCAATAAAGAAAAAGGCAAAAATACTTGCAGCAATGCATATAAATAATGCGATGGAATTCGAAAGGGATATCGATAAAAACCCATGCATAAGGCCTTCTACCCACTGATAACCATAGGAAACAATGACAGCCAATGCCAGTAAACCTGGCATCAATTGCCCAAAGTATTGCCCCAGACGCCCTATATACATTGTGCCAATCATTTTATAATAAAAAATCATTGTGAGAATGAGATTAAATAATCCAGAAAGAGTCACCGACCAAACAAGTCCATTAATACCCATCACCTTCATTAATTGTGGTGCGAGAATAATGTGAAAGGCTACTGTCACCACTGATAAAAGTGCCGGCACAAGAGTGTTTTTTATGGCATAAAAACTAGGAATTAATACTCGAGTGATTCCATTAAATAGTAGCGTCAATGCAATAATCTCAACAAGACGACTGACAACTAAAGTGTCATGAGCTGTCCACATACCTCTTTCAAAAAGCATTTTCACGATAGGTTGTGAGAGAAAGAACAATCCAAGTGCCGATGGAAAAGAGAGAAATAAAAGCATGCGCATATTTTCATGCGAGGCTTTTAGCATCTCTTCATGCTTTCCTTCACTTCGAAATTGAGACAGGGTTGGTAGGAGTGCTGTTCCAATACTAATTGCAATCAACGATTGAGGCAGCTCCAACAAACGATTCATATAATACACATGAGTCATCGCTCCTTCAGCCAGGCCTGCAGCAAATTTTTGATTCATGATATTCATGATTTGAGCGGCACCGAGCCCTAAAAGCCCAGGGGCCATATTTTTTAAAACCTCAGAAACTCCAGGAAGCTTTAATTCCAACGTAAACTTTGGCAGAAAGCCCAAACGATACAGTTGCACAGAAACCATTGATAACTGCACAAGTCCTCCAATAATTACGGCCCATGCGAGTTTTCGCTCAGGAAGAACAAACACAGAGTCAGGAACAAAAAAAATAAAAATAAAAAACAAATTAAAAAAAGCAGGAGCCAATGCTGGAATAAAAAACTTTTTTAACCCTTGAGCAATGGCCATAAAGTAGGCGTAAACCGTGACTAGATATAAATAAAATATTGTGATTCTTGAAAGAGTCACAGCTAAGTCTAGCTTTCCTGGAACTTTCAAAAATTCATCTTCCCCCAGCCAAAGCACGATGATTTGCCTCATCATGACAAATAAAACCACAGTGACAACCATACTCACGAGCGATAAGAGCGTAAAAACCGCATTCGAAAGCCGGCGTGCCCGAAAAGTTCTTTCCTCCGCCTCTTTCTTAGGATCATATAAGCGATCCACAAAAACTGGAATAAAGCTCACAGCCAAAGCTCCCTCCCCCAAAAAACGGCGAAAAAAGTTGGGAAGTGCAAAGGCCGCAGAAAAGACATCCGTCACTGTTCGGTCAAAAAGGGCTGCAATCACGGCATCTCGGACAAATCCAAGGATACGACTTAAAAGAGTACCTAACGACATAAACCAGGCAGATCTCATAACTGATTGATTTTTTTGATTTTTATTCAAATCTACCTCGTCCCCACAGAAACCTTAGGCCCCAATGACAAAGCGTCTTGCGGGATGCCGCAGCTTGTGATATTCCAACGGGTTCAAATCTACGAAAAAACGCGTAGTTATCCTCAAGCATTTGAGTATATAAGTAAATCACTGGAGGTAAGACGTTGGCAAACCATAAGTCTGCGCGAAAAAGAATGCGCCAAACTGCACGTAAAACGGAGCAAAGAAGCCGTACACGTTCAACTGTAAGAACTTTTGAAAAAAAATTGAGAAAAGCTATTGAAAGTAAAAATAGCTCCGAGGCACAAACTCTATTTATGAGCTTCCAAAGCCAAGTAAGCAAAGCAGCTCAAAAAGGTGTTTACCACGCAAAAACGGCTGCTCGAAAAGTAGGTCGTATTGCAAAGCAGATCCAACAGTTAGGTTAACACCAAATTTATCCTGATCTTTTGTATTCGGCTTCAGATTTTGAAGCCACATAGTTTCTGATTTCTCGTCTCACGCGAAACTCAAGATTTTCAAACTCGACACCATATTTATTTCCAAAAGGGCCGTTGTCTTCAATGATGTAACGAACAATGGCTCGAACAACAGTTTCTTGCTTACCAGGAAGTCGAAAAGCAACCACAAGTCTTTGTCCCTTTTGGAGTGGGTCAAGAGAGTGGGTCATAAGCCCCCCCTCACCAATTTGCACAGCAACATTGACATGATAGTTTCCACCAATAAGAAGTCCTACCTTCTTTTTGAACTCCCGCCTCGGTACCCGACGTCGCTTAATGTATTCCCGGGACATGTTCACTGATAGCCCTCCACCTCTCGTTTCGGAAAACAAAGGATCTCACTAAAATAATTCACTGAGTGTCTCAATATGAGAATTTCTACGAGAGCTTGAGTTACTGGGTACAAGTTTTGATGATAAAGTTTTCTAGCCAAATATGAGAAGAAATTGGAGATGATTTTAAGGCCTTGTCTGTCTCTTGAAGGGCATGAATGGTTTTATGAATTTTCTTATCTGTCCACATTCTTGTTTGATTGACATATTCACTTAAAAAGAAGTTGGGAATTCCGGCCTTTGCACTCAAGCGCGCCCCACCAAGGCCGGCTCGTTTTCCTTCTCTGAGAATAGAAAGAATACGAATATGTCGCGAGATCAATGCCAAAGCACCCACCTCATTTTGCCCATATTCAAGTAAGTTCGCTAGGCATGTGAGAGCTTGAGCGCGATCATTTTTTCCGATGGCATTGGCCAAATCAAACACACTTTCAATTTTTGAACGCGAGATGACTTTTAAAATATCTTCAGACGTAATTGTGGTTCGATCCCCCAAAAAGACATGGACCTTGCCAACTTCTGACTGAATCTCAGAAAGATTATTTCCAACAAATTGCTGAACAAGAGCTCTTGCTTCGGACTCGATTTTTAAACCTCGTTTTCCGACAATGTAATCAATCCACATTGGAATTTGATTATCAAAAGGCCGTTTGAGCTCAACAATCACTCCTGACTGAGAAACCTTTTTATAAAATTTCTTTCGTTTATCTAGCTTTGGTGCCACAAGAACAAAACATGTTGTCTCTACAGGCTCATCAATCACCGGCATTAATTGATCCCAGTCTTTTTCTTTCAAGATTTGAACATCTTTATAAATAACGAGTCGTTGAGGGCACATCATCGGAAGCATTTCAACGGTATCTCGTACGGTTTCTGCTTTATCCTCAGGGCAATAAAATGTATCTGAATTAAAATCGGAAGGACCATTTTGAAGGGCACTCTTTTTAATGACACTTAAAGATTCATCGATAAGAAAACTTTCTTCTCCCACCAATAAGTACAAACGCCCAGCCCCATTGCGGTCTGTTTCAATTTGTAGTCGTCTTAAATCCCAATTCGATGCCATGATTAAAAATTCTCCGTCACTCGATCATGTGCCTCTTCCATCATAACCTGTGCTAACTCTGAAATTTTTTGTTTAAATGCAGAATCGTTATAATTGGCATTCGCTGAGTTGACAATTTCCGTTCCAAT
>JAGRAB010000176.1 GCA_020435085.1 Bdellovibrionales bacterium
CGCGATCCAGAAAATCTTTTGGGTAAAGGGGAGAACTTAGGAATTACTTGCGCATTAATCCCTTCTCATCTTCCAGGAATTGAATTGGGATTAAGGCATGATCCTTTAGGCGTACCTTTTCATAACTGCCCTATGGAAGGAAAGGATGTTGTTGTTGATGCAGAGGAGTGCATAATTGGTGGTTTAAAGAACGCTGGTAAAGGCTGGGCGATGTTAATGGAGTCCCTTGGTGCTGGACGCGGTATTAGTTTACCTGCGCAAAGTGCTGGTGGGAATAAACTTGTTGCTCGTTTAGCCAGTAATCATGCAACGATTCGAAAGCAGTTTGGACTGCCTATTGGGAAATTTGAAGGTGTGGAAGAGCCCATGGCTCGAATTGCAGCAAATTCTTATTTTACGGAATCTATGAGTCAATATGTTTTAAGTGCCTTGGATCAAGGTATTGCACCTCCTGTAGTGACTGCTATGGCGAAGTTTGCATGTACAGAAATGGCAAGGGAAACGTTAAAAGAAGGAATGGACGTCCTTGGTGGAGCAGGCATTTCAATGGGGCCTCGCAATAACATTGCGACAGGTTGGATTGCTATTCCTATTAGTATTACGGTTGAGGGTGCCAACATTCTCACTCGAACATTGATGATCTTTGGACAAGGAGCCTTAAGGGCACATCCTTATGCCTTTAAAGAAGTGGATGCAATTGATAATAATAATCTCCAAGCTTTTGACC
This sequence comes from Bdellovibrionales bacterium, assembly GCA_020435085.1. Lineage (GTDB taxonomy): Bacteria > Bdellovibrionota > Bdellovibrionia > Bdellovibrionales > UBA1609 > JABSOQ01. Next base: position 728 of record JAGRAB010000176.1, read on the forward strand.
GTGCCTTTTGGGGACATATTGGCCATGTTGTGCGAAATACATTCCGCTCATTTTTATTAAGTATGACACGGGGAATGTTAGCGTGTAGTCCTCATGGTGGCCCATCCAAAAAGTATTTTAAAAAATTAGCTTGGGCGTCTGCATCCTTTGCAATTATGGCTGATTTATCTATGGGGCTTTTGGGTGGAAAACTCAAAGTCAAAGAAAAACTGACGGGTCGATTTGCAGATATTCTTATATGGATGTTTATTGCGTCTGCTGTTCTTAAAAAATTCGATGCAGATGGTAGAAAAAAAGAACATGAGCCTCTTCTCCATTACTCAATGCAATTGGCATTTCACCGCATACAAACAGCATTTGATGGAATTTTCTCGAATATGGATGTGCCACTGATTGGACTTTTCTTTAAAGGTCCTATTCGCTGGTGGTCACGTATTAATACAATGAGTTTTGAACCATCAGATGCATTGGGGAACAAAGTGGTCTCTCTTATGATGGATAATGAAAGCGTAAGAGAGGTTCTCACGCGTGGAGTTTATATTCCTAAAGATCCAATGGATGGATTCGGGCGCATGGAAAAAGCTTATTATAAAATTAAAGAAGCAGCTCCCTTTGAAAAGAAAATTAAAAAAGCGATGCGCAAGAAAGAGCTTCCAAAAGGAACTATCTATTCTGTTTTAGATCAAGCCGTTGCAAAAGGTATAATTACTGCAGCAGAGAGAGTGATCGTTCAAGAAGCCGAACAATTGCGTTATGATGCGATCCAAGTGGATGCATTTAATGCAAAAGAATATGGCCCTGGTGGCTTACCAGAAAAAGAGCCAGGCGTGGTTGAGCGGCGGTCACACGAATCTTAAGAGGTTAATAGAGTAGTCATTGTGATTAAAAAATTAACCCATTAATTGTCAGAAGCTTTAGATAATTGTTTTTGTTGCAGTTCTTTTTGAGCCTTCATTTTTTCAAGAAGGGTGGGGTCTTCTACAAGGCGGAAAATAATTTTATCTTTGGCTTTTCCAAATCGCTCGTTGCCAGCAGAGCTCTTGTTATTGTTCTTATCACGATTCTTTTTTAACATTTCTGGAGGAGTGCGATACTCTTCGTCGTCATTTTCATCGTTTGAAAAGCGGGGTGGTCGGGGACTAAAAGGAAGGTTATCAAAGGCCTCTTCATCGTCAGGTCCCACGATTTCAGGTTCATCGAAGCGATCTCCATAGTCGGCATGGGCTATTGGAAAAAATGATAAGAGCATGACAAAAATTGTCATCAGGGGAACCCATTTTAAAGCTCTATTGAAGCTCATAAGTGTATTTTCTCTCTTTCTGCGAAAGATATCGACCTTTAGATAGTCTATTTACTTAAAAAGTTCAATATTAATGCCAAAGTCTGAGGAGATAGACAGAGGTCTAAAATGTCATTTACTCACACTTAATAATGGGGTGTTTTTTAAAGACTGAGACTCTCAGTGTCGATAAGCAATATATCCAATTTTTTTGCTTACTTGGAGAGAGTTTTGG